>JAPULP010000330.1 GCA_027294815.1 Gemmatimonadota bacterium
GGTTGGCCACGGAGGTGCCTGGCACGTACGCCCACAGCGTGGCCATGGCCAACCTCAGCGAAAACGCCTGCGAGGCCATCGGAGCCGGCGGATTATTGGCGCGTGTCGGCTGCTACTATCATGACGTCGGTAAGTTGCTGAAACCGCTCCATTTCGTCGAGAACCAAGGGGCCGGTGGCAACCCGCACGATCGGTTACCGCCCGACGTTTCCGCGTCGATCATTCGCAACCACGTCGTCGAGGGTATGGCACTCGCCGACGAGCACCGGCTCCCCCCGACCATCAAGGCGTTCATTCCGGAACACCACGGAACCGCTGAGATCACTTACTTCCTCGAGCGGGCGCGCCAAGACGGAGAGGTGCCAGAGGATCAATTACACCTCTATGCGTATCCGGGACCAAAGCCGCGATCCGCCGAAACCGCCGTTTGCATGTTGGCAGACGGCGTCGAGGCCGCCCTGCGCGTGCTCGACGACCCGTCGCCGCAAAAGCTGCGCGCCGTGATCGATCACGTTGTCAACCAGCGAATCGAGGCCGGGCAGCTCGATGAGGCTCCTTTGACGCTGGCGCACCTCGAGACGGTCAAGCAAACATTCGTACACACGTTGAGCGGTATGTATCACAATCGGCTCGACTATCCAGAGGAGGCCGGTGGCATCACGGCGAACTGGGACGGCGGCACCAAGGCGTGATGTCAAGGTGTCGTACGCGGGCGACCGACGGGCGCTTGCAGTGCCCACGGTGTGCCGCGCCGTATCCACAGTGCTGGATGGGGAAGAGGTCGGCGCCGCTACCGTCGCGATAACGTTTATGTCGACTGCGCGAATGCGTTCCCTGAATCGACGAACCTTCGGACGGGATCACGCCACCGACGTTGTGGCGTTTCCATTGGTTCATGACGATGGACTGGTGGGTGACGTTTACGTCTGCCCCTCGATCGCGCGTCGCTCCGCACGCCGGTTCCAGATCTCTCCACGCGAAGAATTGTTGCGACTGGTCGTACATGGAATCTTGCATGTTCTCGGATACGACCATCCCGAGGGAGCGTCGCGAACGCGGTCTCGCATGTGGAAGCTGCAGGAGGCATACGTTGCCGCATTGATTGGCGGTCACGTGTGACCCCGATTCCCTTCAGCGCCATCGCCGTGACAGCCGCACTCCTGGCGGCGGTGTGGGCGGCGCTGTTAGCCCTGGCTGACGAGTCGCCGAAGGTCGCTCGAGCGCTGGTGGACACCGCAGGCGACAGCGAACTGCCCAACACCCGTTACCGCGTCATCCACGTGAGCCGCTTGGCGCTCCTCTTTATCGCGGGAGCGGCCACCGCGTATGCCATCGAATGGTGGCGGCTCGACGTTCTCCGAGCGCTGGGCGTGGCGAGCGTTTCCGCCGGCTTTGTCTACATGATCGCCGAGGCGTTACCGCGAGCGATCGGGGTTCTGGCTCCTGACGTCGCGGCCGCGGCCGCCCCAGTGGCGGAACGGACAGCGTTGGTCTTTCGTCCGTTACTTTTTCTGGTTACGACGGTCGAGCGCGTTCTGCGCGCCTTACTACCACGTCCCCGGCATAAGGAAGATGAGCTCCGGTCGGTTCAGCGCGATCTGGTCATGGGTGTGTTCTCACTGGGTGAGACGACCGTGTCGGAGATCATGACACCGCGTCTGGACATCGTCTCGCTCGACGACAGGGCGGAGTGGTCTGAAGTTGTGAACGTCGTAGCACGCAGCGAGCATGCGCGTATCATCGCATACACCGACACGCTGGACAACGTGTCCGGCGTGCTCTACGCCAAGGACTTGGTACCGGCGGTCGCTGGGACGGCATCGGTCCCGACTCGATGGCGAGATTTCGTCCGCCCCGCCCAGTTTGTACCCGAATCGAAGCCTCTGACCATGCAGCTCCGAGATTTCCAACGCGGACCAGGGCACATCGCCGTGGTCGTGGATGAGTTCGGCGGTACCGCGGGTTTGATAACGCTCGAGGACATCTTGGAAGAGGTCGTCGGAGAAATACATGGGGAGTACGACGTGGACGAAGGACTGCCCATCGAGCGCGAAGGCGCGGACAAGTTCTGGGTAGACGGCGGCGTGACGCTCGACGAATTGAGCGCCTTGCTCGAGACGGACTTAGCGCAAGACGACGTGAGTACGGTTGGGGGTCTGGTGTACGCCGAGCTCGGGAGAGTCCCGAATCCCGGGGATGAGTTTCGACTCGGCGATTTTCGTGTCGTGGTGGAGCAAATCCTGCGGCACCGAGTGCGCCGAGTGTATTTCGAACGGCTCGTGGCAGGAGACTCGGACATGCCCGAGGAGGACGCAGAAGCATGACCGGGTGGATCTTGCTGATCGGGGGGTCGCTCGTCGCCGCCATTGGAACGACCGTCGCCGTCGCGGCTGCCGGTGTCGGGCGACTCGAATTGATGCGTTGGATCTCACGGCATTTACGTGGTGCAGCGGTGGCAAGCACCCTTGCCGACAAACCCGTGCGCATGCTACGGGTGGCTACCGCGGTCGGAACGATCGGCGTGCTCACCGCCGGAATGGGGTTCGCGGCGC
>JAPULP010000331.1 GCA_027294815.1 Gemmatimonadota bacterium
GCGATGCGGGATCCGTCAGGGGACCAGCGCGGCGAGGATTGGGACTGATCGCTGCTCGTGACTTGGCGATGCTGTGTTCCATCGGTCCGCACCATCCAGAGCCGGCCCTCTCGCCGATCGCGCATGATGCTCATCGCGGTGCGCACGTAGACGACCCAGCCGCCATCCGGCGAAATCTGTACGTCGGACGCGTACTCGACCTGAAAGACGTCGAGATCCGAGAATGGGGTGTTCTGCGCGGCGGTTGGGATGGCCGATAGGAGCGAGATCGAGCCAGCGGCGATGAGGATGCGGATCACTGGTACCTGCCGTATGGAGTTGCTCCAAAAGTACGGGGTGCCGCCCGGGTTCGCGAGGCAGGGCTCAGACCCCGCCTCTTCTTACGTCGGCTGTCCGCGTCAGTCTGCACACAGTCCGCGTCAATCCGCGGCCTCATTGCCACCGAAAGATCCTGACTGCCGTTCCGAAGCTCGCGACTCCCCAGAGGGCGACCACGCCCAAGGACCCCACGATGGCGGCGAAGCCCGCACCCTCCAGCATCACCGCCCGCAGCGCATCGTTTAACGCCGTGAGGGGCAGCGCCCGGATAAACGGCTGTAAGAAATCGGGAAAATTCGAATACGCGAAGAACACACCCGAGCAGATCCACATCGGAACCATAACGACGTTCATTAGTCCCGACACACCCTCGATGGTCTTGACGCGGCTCGCGACCAGGAGGCCGAGTCCCGAAAAAGCCATGGCGCCGACCAGCGCGGTCGCACCAAGCGCAAACACCGAGCCCCGCATGGGGACGTGGAACACCCAATAGCCGAACAGCACGAGCGCAGCGACCTCGAGTATCAGGAAGACCAACCGCGCCAGAATGTACGACAGCATGTACTCGCTCTTCCGCATCGGCGATGCGAGGAACCGCTTGAGCAACTTGTCCTGGCGGCTCTTGACGATCCCAAATCCGACGCTCCACATGCCCGTTCCCATGATGTTGAGACCAAGCAGTCCCGGGATCAGAAAGTCGATGTAGCGAGAGCCGGGTTCCGTCACCCGCATTTCGCGAATCTCACGCACGTCCCGCCGGCCGGCGGCCTCCTGCAGCACCCTGTCGACCACGAGCCGGGCAACCGCGCTCTCGCTGCGCGTCGAGTCGAATTGCAACACGACCGTATCGCCGGGATGAACGACCATCGCGACACGACCGGTACGCAACCGATGGTACGCGCTGTCTCCCTCGAGCAACATCGCCTCGATTCGCGCGCTCGCGTCGAGCACGGCGATGAGCTCCGCTGCGCCCGGACCCTCCGCGACGGCCACGCGTGCCACGTCTACGCCGCGCGTCTTGAAGGCCAGCCCCAGTGCAAAAGCGAGCAGGATGGGGAACGCGAACACCCAGAACATCGCCTCCGGTTCGCGCGCGAACTCCCGAAAGCGCCACAGGGTGAGTTGCCACAGCGAACTTTGCGTGAGCCTATTCATCCCGGAGGTGCCTCCCGGTCAGCGCCAGGAATACGTCCTCGAGTGTCGCATGGTGCGTTACCAGTTCGCTCAACGTCACACGCCGCGCCTCGAGCAGTCGCATCAGCGCCGGCACCGACTGATGCACATGATCGACGGTCAACGACATCCTTCCATCCGCACTCACCACTCGCTTCACACCAGGCAACGACTCGAGCGCCTCGAGCGCGAGCGGCGCCCCGTTTTCCAACGCGAACTCCACCACCTGCTCGGCCCCTAGTGTCGCGATCAGCTCGGCCGGCGGACCCAGTGTAATGATGCGCCCATGGTCGATGATCGCCACGCGATCGCACAGCCGCTCGGCCTCCTCCATGTAGTGGGTCGTCAGGAGAATCGTCCCGCCACCCGCGCGGAACCCATTGATGATGTCCCACAGCTGACGCCGAGATTGCGGGTCGAGCCCCGTGGTCGGCTCGTCCAGAAACAACAGGTCAGGCTTGCATACCAGCGCGCACGCCACCGCCAACCGCTGCCGTTGACCGCCCGACAGCTTGCCGACCCAGGCGCGCCGCTTCTCTTCGAGTTGCACGGCGTGCAGCACTTCGTCTACCGTGACGCCACGTCGATAGAAGCTGCGGACCAACTGCAGCGCCTCTTCGACGGAGAGCTTTTCAGGGAGCTTCGTTTCCTGGAGGGCCGTGCCGAAGCGCTGCCGCAGCTCGCGCGCGTCGTTCTTCCAGATGAGTCCGAAAACCTCGATGTGCCCGGCATCGGGCCGGAGCAGACCCTGGATCATCTCGATCGTCGTCGTCTTCCCCGCCCCGTTCGGCCCCAACATGCCGAAACACTCCCCGCGCCGAACGTCTAGATCGATCCCGTCGACCGCGAGCACCGAACCGTAGCGCTTGACGAGGGCCTGGCAGGAAATGGCTACATCGGACATCCGGGGAATATAGCCGCGCCGGTGGCCAATGGCGTTGGATCTATTTCACCGCAGAGACCGCCAAAACCAGGAACAACCGTGAAGCGATAGTCTCCGCCATACCGGTCGGTTCAACGGGCCGCGTTCTGGATGGCTCGCCGATACGCGGTCTTTGCCCGTTCGACCGCATCGCGGTAAACTTGCTTCTCCTCTTCACTGCGCCAACCATCCCGGGCCTCGACACGTCTCCAGACGGCGTCGACCGTTTGCAACAAAAACTCCGCGTCCTCGGCCGATGTGTAGGTAATTCCGTCACGCACGACGTAGACGGGAGTGGAATGGGCGAACGCATAGTTGTCGCCCACGTAACGGTTACTCGGACCGATCACCCGCACGGCCACCCAACCACTTCCGGGAACCTCGACCGGCACGGAAACATCCATGCGAGTGCCATCACCACGCGGTTGCGCTGTGTGCGCAATCCTTCCGTTGACGATGATCTCGAGCTTGTCGATGGGCGCAAGCGACACGACCTCGGCACGAACGTTCAACGTCGTAGGATCGTTTGCCGTCAACCTGATCTCCGATCCGGGTTCCCTCCCCTCCACCTCCACAGACAACAACGGACCGTTCGTGGCAACGGTACGACCCGCTCTGACGGCTTCGATCCACGACGAAAAGGTGAGCGGTCCGTCAACTCGTGCGTAGGTACGCGCGGTGCCGCCGGAAGGATCCCTCCACACGTTGGAGAAGTTGTCGGTGCCACCGGTGGCGGGCACGCGAAATCCGCTGTTGAGCATCTTGTAGTAGACGGCGGCCGACGCCAATTCGTCCGATGCGATGGAGACGACGTCGAAGAAGTCGCCTTTGCCGAGTGCCACGTGGATCGGAATGTCGGCTTGTGCGGCACCAGCGGGTTCATCGACCGAGCCATTGTATGGATGGAGGAAGCCGCCGATGCCGCCCTGCGCGCGGGCTTCGTCGAGATAGCGAACCTTGAGAACATCAGCGGCGTACGGCGTGCCGAAGGCGCCACCGATGAGCGGCATGATGAAATGGTCGCTGCCGAGCAAACCCACGTGACCAAAAGAACCGCGGAACTCCTGGGCGTAGCGGAGGATGTAGTCGTTGTTGGAGAGTGGATACACCCTGCCGGTGAGATCACTCCAACGACCCATGAGTTTCGTCCCATCCATATGTATGAGGTCGTTCGCTACGTGCAGATCGTCGGCCACCAGCTGATAAAAGAAATCTTCCTGCGTAAGCCCAAAGCGTCCCTGGTGCAGATCGTGGACGTGCGTATCACCGGAGTACCAACCGGCAGCGGGCGGATCGACCAAT
>JAPULP010000332.1 GCA_027294815.1 Gemmatimonadota bacterium
CTTGCTTGAGGGAGAAGCTCTGATGCAAGCCCTGTCTCATGCTGCGCCCTCCAGCCGTTCACGCAGTCGCGCCGTCAATGTCGGGCCGAGATAGAGATCCGCGACGCGGTCGTTGAATACGAGTTCTCGTACCGTCCCAGAAACCTGTACTTGCCCTTCGAACATGATGTACGCCCGATCGACGATGTCCAGCGTTTGCTCGACATTGTGATCGGTGATCAGAACCCCAATGCCTCGGCGCCGCAATCCGGCCACGATCATCTGAATGTCGTGCACCGCTATCGGGTCCACACCCGCGAAGGGCTCGTCGAGGAGCATGAATCGCGGTTGCGTGACCAGCGCCCGAGTAATCTCCAAGCGGCGACGCTCGCCACCGGACAGCTTATAGGCGGGAATTGTCCGCAAATGTTTGATGGAGAGTTCGTCCAGCAAAGTCTCCAAGCGCTCTTGGCGTTCCGATTGCTTCATCTTCAACGTCTGGAGGATTGCCATCACGTTCTCTTCGACGGTGAGCTTGCGGAACACCGACGGCTCCTGAGACAGATAACCGATCCCCAGCCGTGCGCGTTTGTACATCGGTAAAGTAGACAGATTGGCGCCATCGAGGTTTACGTGACCACCGTCGGGCCGTATCAAGCCCACTATCATATAAAAGGAAGTGGTTTTCCCCGCCCCGTTCGGTCCTAATAATCCGACGATCTCGCCCTGTCGAAGCGTCAGGTCGACGTTATCCACTACAGCGCGTTTCCGATAGATCTTGGTGAGTCCCTTGGCGGACAACTCCGAGCTGCCGTTTCCCGCCGCCGCAGCCGACAGTCCGGCCGATTCAGCCTGGTGGATATTGTTCAGGGCGATGCGTAGGAGAGCATCGCGCGATGCTGTCGGGTCGTCTACGATGGATCGGCCCAATACGCCGGTGAGTCGTACCGGTGTATCGTCTTCCAATTCGTTTGGAAGCACGTCAAGTATGCCCTCCATCGCCAATCGTGGGAGGACCGATTCCCGCAAATGGCGTCGAGCCTCATCGACAGAAAGCGCACCGCTTTGTTGACCGAGATCGGCAACGCCGCTCTTGTGTAAAGACAAGTAGTCTTCGCGGTAGACCACGGCTAGCGTGCTGAACGTGGTCGATCCGTGTTCGACGACGCATCGCAACACCGAAGCCACGGCGAGCGCAGCCGAGGCGTCACGGCCCTCGAAGTGGGCCTCGAATGTGACACTCACGGCCGGTTCCTCCGCCGTCGCTCCAAATGCACGCCGTCGGTCGCTCCCCGCACGTGCACGGTGCGTAACCCGAGCACCGTAAAGATGGCCGTGATCTGGTCGCCCCGCGAATAGTTGATGTCGGGAGCGTCGCCGCCGGCGAGAGAATATACGCGGTAAAAAGCCGCCGCCCTACCCACCGCCACGAGGGTATCGAGGTAGCGCTGCTCGAACTCCGTTTCGTTGAACTTTGCGGTGAGCGTGTCTCCGACGATCCAATCAGGCTCTTCGTCAAGCGAATCCCTGACCGAGATCGCACGCGCCGAACCGTAGCCCCTCAGCTCTTTCAACTTTTGATTCGGCGAGTCTATGGCCAGCGAATCGGCCGTGATCCGATTGGTGGATGACACGGCAACTGGTTGGCTGGTGGTGCCCCCGCCCCATGCCGAGCCTCCCTGGACCTGGTCGTTCGCAATGTCAAATTCTACGGTGTCCGCCGTAATCGTGAAATACGTACTCTGGGCTTGCGCGGAATCTCGTGCTTGCACCCAATTAATTTGATTGTCGACCGAGGTGAATGCTATCTCTCGGCCGACGAGGTGATAGCCGGGCGAATCGGTGCTGGACGTGTCTCCGCTTCCGCCGCCGTCCACGGTTGCGTGTCCGATCAAGAGGCCGGCGTTGGACGCGAGCTGCAACGCCGCGCTGTCCGCGGCCGCATGAAAGTCGCTGCGATCGATCGTGACGTCGCCGCTCGCCCAGGCTGCATCCGCGCCTTTGAGCCGCACCACATCGCCCAGAATCACGTACGGCTCGGCGTCGGTCGAGTCACCCGTGCCGCGATACTCCACCGTGGGCCGTCGTGTCGCGAGCAGCTCGGTGGTATCGCGCAGCGCGGGAACGGCGCGCCAATAAGTAAGGTTGGGTCCGGTCAACACGGTCCCGTTGGAGAGGTTCACCAACCTGACGTTGCCGTATGCCTCGAGACGTTCGTCCTCGAGGAAATACCTCGCCGAATCGGCGTCGAGCATCACGGTCGTATCGCGAAACTGAACCGAGCCCACCATGTCGAAGCGGCCAAGATCTTGGTACCAAGCGATGCTGTCCGATTGCATCGTCGTCTGCTGCCCGGCACACCCAAATTGTACGTTTCCCCAGGCATGCTGGCGTAGCCGAGGCGTAACCGTGCGGAACCCCTGCTCTGCGTAGTGGAGCTCGGCCTCGCACGGTGTCGACCCTTGGGCAACCGCTGGTGACAGCGGAAATCCGGTGGCGGCCACCGCGAGAACCGTGAAGGCATACAGACGGATTCGGCCCATCAGTTTCGCACCCCTCCTCGGATGTCCATTGCCTTGATGTTGCGAAAATCGGGGTCTGCGGTGAACTCACTTCCCTCGAGGTGCTCGTCGGGGCTGTCGAACACGAAGTCCTTGTTGCCTTGCAGTTCGTTGCTCAACCTGTCGTATGTGAGTTCCGAGGTGGTCAAGCGCCTTCCATCGGGTGTGATTCCCACGACGTTTGTGCGTGCGATCATGTTGCCGGTCTGTAGCTCGTAGCTGCCCCAGTCCGCGGTGATCCGGGAGGTCTCGGCGCCCTGCGCAGAGAAGAAGATGATCGTGAGCTGCCGCAATTCCGCGGTTTGGGAGGCGTCGTAGAAATATGTCGTGTCCGCTTCAATACGGACGCGCAGCATGCCGTTGGTGGTCACGTTATGCCCAACCCCGAATGCCACCCGATCGGCGGAGTCGACTCCAACGACGGTGGTCGGCGGTCCCTCCACGCCGCTGCAGGCCAACGCAACGGCGGCGTAGGCGATCGACACCACAGGCCCCAACCGATTACGATGCACTGGTCACCTTTGCAACACCTCCGCGGTCGTTGACGTACCGTGCCACTGCCGCATCCCACTCTCCTCGTGCACGTAACAACGCTTCGATGAAGTCTCGTACGGCCCCACGGCCGCCGTCAGCTTTCGTGATATACTGCGCAACGTCGCGCACCTCCTGCACGGCGTTGTGCACCGCTATGGGAAGTCCCACGCGCGTCAACAACGGCAGGTCGGGAAGATCGTCGCCCACAAACGCGGCCTGTTCCCACTGCAGGTCGTTACGCACCAGGAGGTCTTCAAAACCGGCCAGCTTCTGACCGTCGTCGTTCTGATGTAGCTCGTCGACCTCCAACTCCTGCGCTCTCAGCGTGGTCGCTCGGGAGATCCTCCCGCTCACGATCGCCACCTTCATTCCCGACTCCCGCAAAAGCCGTATCCCGACCCCGTCCTGAATATCGAACCGTTTCAGCTCCACCTGCTCGGTGCCCGACATACCCGTATACACTCCGGCGTCCGTGAGGACACCATCGACGTCGAAACCGACGAGCTTGATGCGGGCCGCAATGGTAGGGTCAATCACGTGGGTCGGTCAGACGGAAGGACGGAATGTGCCCGTCCGGTTACCCCCGTGCCGCCCCTTGCTGCCCCTTGCTGCCCCTTCTGCC
>JAPULP010000333.1 GCA_027294815.1 Gemmatimonadota bacterium
ACTTGCCATGGACCGCCATGTCGTCCCGAAAGGCCGTAACCTTGTCGGGGAATCCATCGCCCAACTCCGTTCGCAAGTGGTCAATCCATTTGGAGAGTGTGGCGATCGTCTGAGCGTGGAGCCGTCCGATTTCTTGGTCGCTCAATTGTCGGGTTCGTTTGAGCGGAGATAATTGAGCGGCGTGGAGAATCTCGTCCGAATAAGCATTGCCGATTCCGCTGAACAGGCGCGGGCTCGTCAACGCCCGTTTGAGCGTGTGATTCTCTTTGGTCAGCGCACCGCGAAATGCATCCAAGCTCGACTCCATGACCTCGAGGCCTCCCGGATCGTGCTCGTGCAGGCTCGTCTCTCCGCGGACGACGTACAACGAAGCACGTTTCTTTGGGCTGGCTTCCGTGAGCAGCAATGTGCCCTCGGCAAAATCGAAAGCGGCGAGGCCGACCTTCTTTGGGATCTTCTGACCTCGGGTTTTCCAGCGCAGTCGACCAGCGATCATCAGGTGCAAGGCCAAGAACAGCTCGTCGTCAAAGCAAAAAACGATTCGCTTGCCGAGGCGTCTGAACGAGCGGATGGTCTTGCCTTCTACGGAATCGACTGGGGGGTCCACCGACCGCAACAAGAACGGGCTCGCAATACGCAGCTTTTCAAGGACGGCACCACCCACGTATCGTTCCAGCGCGTCGATGTAGATCGTTACGTCGGGTAGTTCGGGCATGTGGTTCTTGTAGCACGATGTGGCTTCAATTGTAACCTAGTTATGGAGACGCTTGGATGCACAGACGCGATGATGACTGAGTTGGTGCACGCACTGCAAGTGATCAACGCTGCGCGGGAGCGGGGCGATATCGACGACTTGGCAGAGATCGAACGCCGGTTCGAGCGGCCGTCCACTCGGCTGGCGGTTTATGGTTCTCTGGCGCCCGGCGAATCAAATCATGGCGTCATCGAAGACATTCGCGGCCAGTGGGCCGTGGGTTTCGTTCGCGGTGATCTCGTTCGTCAAGGTTGGGGTGCGCACGTGGGTTTCCCCGGCATGATATGGGATCCGCAATCCAGTAATCGCGTCGAGGTCGAGGTACTTACCGCAGAGGATCTGCCGTCGCATTGGGAGCGGCTCGATGAGTTCGAGGGTGACGACTATTTGCGGATTCTAGTGCCGGTGGAGGGCGTAGGAAGTGCACCGATCGTTGGGAACGTTTACTGTGTTCGGCGGGCGGGTGCTGGGGATGTTTGACCGGTGCGCTCGTGCGATCAATGCTCGCTGCGTTCGTGGACGTCAACTATCACGGATTTCTGCGCGCCCACGCTGGTGGGACTCGAGGGCGGTGTGTTGAAGTCCACATGCCAAGTCTCTCCGGTCGGTCGACGGTTGGCCGCCCACCACGCCACCGCATCCGCGTCAGTCCAATGTGCCACGCCTGGAAGCGCCTGGAGTTGGTCCAACACCGTCTTCGCATCTGGGGGCCGTTGCGTTGGTTCTTTTTCGAGACAAGAAAGAATGAGGCGTTCCAGTTCCGGAGAAATGAAGTTCTCCGTACGCTGGGTAGGCGGGTCCGGAATGGTGTTCAGGTGATGTCCGCAGACTTCAATCGCGCTATCCCCGCCGAACACGTGCCCTCCCACAAGCAAATAGTATCCCACCGCGCCCAAAGCATAGAGATCGCTGCGGGGACTGGCCGACGCGGGTTTGGCTATCACCTCCGGAGCGAGGTACAGCGGCGTTCCGGTGAGCGCCGTCGTACCAGTGAGGCTTGGGTCGTTTGCGCTTGGTTCCAATTCTCGCACCAGACCGAAGTCGAGCAGCTTGACTACGTCCTTTGCGCCGCCTCGGTCGCAAAGCATGAGGTTGGAGGGTTTGATATCGCGATGAATGATTCCTGTCGTGTGAGCTTCCGCGAGAGATCCACATGCCTGCTTGAGGATGTGGACGACCCTCGTCTGCGGTTGTGGGCCGTAGCGGCCCACGAGTTCGTTCAGCGTGATGCCGTCGAGGTACTCCATGGCGTAATAAAAGATGCCGTCGGGCGTATGACCGTAATCGTAAATCGCCACCGTATTCGGATGGGCGAGTTGGGATGTAAGCTGCACCTCTCTTTCGAACCGCATGATGCTCTGCGGACTGGTGCGATCTGGTCGTAGGAGCTTGATGGCGGTCGGACGCCTCAAAAGTGCGTGACTTGCCCGGTAAACATTGCCCATCCCCCCTTCACCGATCTTTTCTTCCAATCTGTATTGACCGAGCTGCTCGGCTTTGGTCACGTCTCTCCGCAACCTCCCGATCAGGTGAGACGAAACGAGAATTGCGGCGGAGACGGCAACGAGTAGGACAAGCAAGATCCACAAACCGTTTCGCAGAAAATAAAACGTGCGAAACGCCTCGGCCGCATCAACCTCCGTGGTGACGCCGAAGCCGTATTCTGGCAACCATGTCCAAGCACCGACTACCTCCACTCCACGGTAGTCACGGTATCCGATGACGTCGACGCTGTCGTCTCCGACTATCGCCGAAGCGGCCATGCGTGTGAGAGGCCACCCCGAGGGCGCCGTCTTCGGTTGGTACCCCTTCACCATGTTGCCGCCCGGATCGCGAATATTGACTCGGAGCACGGCGCTATCCGTCGAGTCGGACAACAAGCCGATTCTAAAGAGGTCTCCTCCGAAGCGGCTGTCCGATATCATCAGGCCGTCTTCGTCGAATGCGTAAGTCTCCCCCGACTCTCCCAGGCGAGCGACACTGAGGATGCGTGTAAAATCTTCCTCGGGAGCGATGCCGAACGCGAGAATGGCGATGACATCGTCGTCTGACCCGAGTATCGGTGCACCCACGAACATGACCGGTCGGTCGCCGCGATTGACCGTGGCCTCGGGTAAGCCGGGTTGGGCGGTGTGGACGGGACGCGTGACGACGGTATCGCCGTTGAATACCTGCCGTACATAGCCCATGAGATCGGTGTCAGCCGGTTCTCCAACGCTCTCCTGAAACTGCGCGGCCAGCGGACGACTCGTGCGATCGACCACGAAGTAGCCGACATACGAAAACGATTGGACGACGTCGTCTAGAATCTCGGCGAATCGCTCCGCCTCGACGGACTCTAAGAGCGGTTCGGTTCTCCCGCCGGTTTGCTGCGCGCGCGCGACGAGATCTTCAGCGGTCGCACGGATACGCGGATCGGCGGCAAAGTGACCGGCGGTGAGGCGGTGATTCTCGAGCCACACCCGCAATGCCGCCACGTCGGCGTCCAGGATCGTAGTAAGTTCTGCGACCAGGTTGGCCCTGATCGCCTTCAACAAGGTGCGGTTCGTAAAGACCCCGAGCACCGCCAACACGCCCGCCGCTATCAACGGCAGCAACCAAGAGCGAACTTGCACGATTGACGAGGTCGCTGAGGTGCTCGGGGTGCGAAGCTGAGAAGCGGTGTTGGAGGGCACGAGCGGTACCTCCTAGTGCCTTTGGTCCATCTGAGGTCTCGAATCGCCTCGCAGCTTTGGTCTGCGGCGCGTTTGCGGCAGCTCTACCGTGAGTGGACCGGGTGCGCCTCGCGGTTGAATTCTACCGGTTCGTGGCGTGGTGTTGGCTCACCGTACAAACCGACCTCGCTGTAACGCTTGTTCCATTCCTCACGAAGGCAGAACGGATCCAAGGCCGCTGCTCTGTCGACAATCAGGACACCGTCAAGATGATCGATTTCATGTTGCAGCAGTTCCGATAGCGGGCCCTCGGCCTCGACGATTTGTTCTTCCCCCCGATCGTCCATGAACTTCACCTTGATGCGATACGCACGTTGTACGTGAACCATGAGATCGGGAAACGAGAAGCAACTGTCCCACACCAGAAAATCCTCGGTGCCCACATCGACGATCTCCGGATTCAAGAGGAGCCACGGCTCGTCGATCTCGATATAGACCATCCGCATCGGTGCCCCGATCTGGGGCCCGGCCAAGCCGCGACCCATTCCATGGCGAGCCTGGAGATCCCTCAAGGTCTCCCTGAGGTCGCCCGCCACCAGGCGGACGGCCGGTGACCGGTGGTTGGTCACTGGCTCACTTCGCATGCGCAAAATGGGGTCACCCAGCAGGCGAATTCGGTGTATTGTCATCTCAGGACCCCCCAGGGCTCCAAAAGTGGACCCCCAATCTAGGGACGATGCATGATTGCGGCCACAATACTTTCCGCAGGAACCTCCACCAGAATGGGCTATCCCAAGGCCCTGTTGGAGTTTAGGGGCCGGACGTTTCTCCAGAGCATCCTCGAGGCCAGTGCGGCGGCCGGCATTCAGCGCCGCATCGTGGTTCTCGGTCCGAATGGCGATAAGATATTGAAACATCTGGACTTACAGGATGTCACTGTCGTATCGACCCAGGAATTCGAGGCCGGTCCAATAGGGTCGATTCGCGCCGCCATCCGAGAAATCCAGCTCCAACCCGTGAACGGCCTTCTGGT
>JAPULP010000334.1 GCA_027294815.1 Gemmatimonadota bacterium
TAAACGACCGCATACCGTGTAGCCCCTTCTTCTTGATTCTCCTCTGCTCTCACCCAAACGATCGGATGGAACGTCGAGTCGGTGGGACTGACGTGGAACGTCAGCGTATTCTTGGTCACGCGGAACGCGACGTCAGCATAATCTGGAGAAACGGTCGTCCACAGGCCGACGGCGCCATCGGGTATCTCCGCATTACGGGGCCAGGCCGCCCAGGCTATCGGGCCGCCAATCAAGATTACAGCCGCCACCACCGCAGAGAGGATCTGCATCGGTGACAGCCGGATGCGAGGGATCATGAACTGAGGAATGGTGACGACCTCCACCGGCTCCGAAACGGCTCTTCGTAGCTCGTTGACGTCTTCCAAGACTTCGCTCACGATCTCTCGTACGATGAGACGAAGTTCTTCCTCCGATCGAGGAAGTTTTCCGTCAGCAACTGCGTCTCGGAGGTCTTTCCCCGACGTGAGGATGTCCTGTTCGTTTTCGACCGGCGGTGTCGACGATGGTTCTCTGTCTGCTTCGCTCCCCTCAGGAGAATTTTGGTTATCGTAAATCGTTTTCAGGGTGTCGCGGATTTCTTCTTGGGTTTTGGGGAGCTGTTTTGGATCGCTCTGATCCTCGGGTGGCGGATTGGCATGCTCGTCGTTCATAGCTCGTACCTCTCTTCTACGGCCGCTCGGAGAGCGAGGCCGCGGGTCGATACAGCGGTGTCGCCTGATCGGACCTGACCGGTGATTCGGACATCACCGCCATGAAAGCCTTGACCACCTCGGGATCGAAGTGCGTGCTCGACTGTCCGGCAATCCACGCGACGGCCTCGGCGTGTGGCATCCCGGATCGATAGGGACGATGTGATGTAAGCGCGTCGTACACATCTGCTGCGGCGAGTAACCGTGCATGGAAGTCTATCTCTTCACCCGCGATGCCGTCAGGATAACCGGTGCCGTCCCACCGTTCGTGGTGCCAAAGCACAATGGGGATGACGTCTGCATATGCCGCGATCGGTTCCAAGATGCGTGCGCCAACCGTGACGTGGTCGCGCATGACCTGCATCTCTTCTTCACTGAGGGCGGCTGGCTTGTCGAGGATCTCCGCGGGTATCCCGATCTTGCCGATGTCGTGAAGCAGTCCGCCCCGGTTCAACACTTCGAGCACGGCCTCATCCAGGCCCATCTGCCGCGCAATCTTCAGCGTCATGTTGGTGACGCGTTCGGAGTGACCTGCGGTCCAGGGCGACTTGGCGTCAATCGTGCGGGCGAGCGCGGTCAATGCGCCGACGTTCAGCGCGTCGAGTTCGTCGATGAGCCGGGTGTTTGACAGCGCCACGGCGACCTGATCCGCCATCTGGCGAGCTTGGGTGAGGTCCTCTGGGCTGAGCGCGGGTTGCGACACGTAACCGAGTGCGATGACGGCAGACAATTCTTGTTTGAGAAAAATCGGCAAGACGAGGAATGAGCTGATGCCGCCCGTGGTAAAAGGCGAGATGACGAGGTAGCTCCGCGATCCGGGTCCGCCGCTGATCATGAGGTGGCCTGGGTTGTTGCGCAGCTCCTGTTCCTCGTCCGAACCGATCTCGATGTCGTGTCTGATCTGCTCGTCATCACGATCGGCCACGGCAACGAGTCGCCATGTCGCCTTGCGTCCGGTGCCGACAAGCACGCTGACACTCAATCCGTCGCACGGGAGTACGCGGCGCGTGCCGGACAACACGGTGTCAATGATGTGGTCGATGTCTTGCGCTGACAATACGACCTGGTCGATTTCGTGGAGAGCGGTGAGCGTGTTGAACTGGCGCTGAAGACGTCCGGCCATGGAGTTGAACGACGTGGCGAGGTCTTCAAATTCGTCGTTGCTGTCCACGGTCACCGGCGTACCAAAATCACTCTTGGCAATGCGACGCGTTCCCTCGCGCAAGCTCACGAGCGGATCCATGCTCTTCTTGATCTGAAGATTGCTCAGGGCAAATACGAAGAGAATCGCGAAGAGGATTGCAAGCGGAAAAATCCTTTTGAAGTCATCCATCGGTTCGAGTACCGTCGCACGTGATTCACTCAGCACAAGTGTGAACTCGGTCGAGCTCGCGCGAGGCGCGTACGAGGATTGAAAAAACATCGATCGGTAACCGGCCGAGTACTCGTCCTCACCGTCGAACCAATCGAAAGTCCCCTGATTGGTTTGTTCCTCTTGCACCAGCCCCTGGTCGGGGTGGCTCGCATGGTTGGGGCAGTAGATCGGGGCTTGGTCCTCATTGAGTACGCAAATCCGCATGTAGCGGGGGATCGCCGGATGGCCGTCTCCGGCGCCGAAGAGATAAGCGGGCCGGATTTGTGCCCAGAGCACATCGCCCTCGGGATCGGCGACGTCGATCAGCTTTCCCATCAACGTGACTCCGGTAGAACCGCGTATCACTGAAGCCAGCAACCCGCGTCCAGTGCTCATATGTTGACGGTCGGTCGACGAAAGACGGGGCACGGTATCGATGGATCCGAAGATCGGCACTGCGGTTCCCGCGGGCATGACGATGCTCAATCCCAGCAGCGCCGTGTCTCGGAGTGATTGCTGATTGCTGGCGGCCGAGGACGCTACGGTGCGACTGCCTTCGGCGAATTCCAATGCGAGACGGGCGAGGTCCGAGTCGACAAAACGTAGACGTTCTTGAATGGCGCCCTCGGTGGCGCGCACCGTTTCGGTCAACCGCGTTCGGCTCTGTTCGCGGAGCTCGCGTTGCACGTGCCAATAGGAATATGCGGCCGTGGCAATGATTGGGACGAGCGCGCACATAAAAAAGAGAAAGAAGATGTGGCGCGCCACACGGGTCTTGAGAAAACTCCAGTCCAGTCTCACGGCATCATCTCAGTACTTTATTGCCAGTCCGATGAATCCCCCATCATTGGCCCGGATGATATCGTCCTTGCTGGCCTTGGCGGTCAGCGCCGCCACCGTCTTGCCGTCCTTGCCCACGCTGTACAGGTCGTAGGTCGAGTTGAGGGGGACCAAGAACCGGTCTTTCCTCGCTCCGCCTGGCACGCCCCCCTTATCGAGGTCGAATCTGAGGTATCGGTAGGGTCGCCCCCACGGGTCGAGCAGCGACTCCCGGCCGATTGTGGCAAGAGACTCGGGGAGGCCTTTGCCC
>JAPULP010000335.1 GCA_027294815.1 Gemmatimonadota bacterium
TTGGGCGCTCTCTCAGGCCGCCACCGTTTTTTGTGCCCCCGGGAACCCCGGCACCCGGGATTGTGCGACCAACCTCCCCCTCCCCGTCCCCCTCAGTCCCAACGATCACCAGACAATTCTCGACGCGGTTCGCCAGAACAATATCGACGTGACCGTGATCGGTCCCGAGGCCCCCTTGGCCGACGGCCTGGTTGACGTGTTGCAAGCCGCAGGCCACCCCGCGTTCGGCCCGACCAAGTCCGCGGCGCAGATCGAGGCATCCAAGGCGTTCGCGAAGGATGTCATGGCCAAGGCCGGAGTCGCCACCGCTAGCGCACGGGTTTTCACCGACGAAAAAGAAGCCCTCGATTACATCGCCACCCATGCGGAGCCGCTGGTGGTGAAGGCCTCCGGATTGGCCGGGGGAAAGGGGGCCGTGGTGTGTTCGACCCTCGTGGAGGCCCGGGCGGCCGCTTCCGCCATGTTCGGAGGACGGTTCGGCGATGCCGGAAGCGAGGTGCTCGTCGAGCAATTCCTCGAGGGTGAGGAATTGTCGGTCTTCGTGCTCACCGACGGCGAGGCCACACTGCTCCTCCCCGTGTCGCAAGATCATAAACGATTGCAGGAAGGGGACTTAGGACCAAACACCGGTGGGATGGGAGCCTACTCCCCCGTGACCATTGCGACCGACGAGCTTCTCCAGCGGATCGATCGTGAGGTCATCCAACCGACCCTCGCGGAGATGACGAACCGAGGCATGCCCTATCGGGGCGTGCTTTACGCCGGGCTTATGATCGCGCCCGACGGCAAGCCAAGCGTTGTCGAGTTCAACTGCCGGTTCGGCGATCCCGAAGCGCAAGTCGTTCTTCCCATCGCAAGTGAAAGGTTGGCCGACCACATCTGGGGGATTGCTGCCGGCGAGCGATGGTCTCCGGAGGAGGCACCCCGCGCGACTAGGGCGGGGGCGGGGGCGGGAGCGGCCGTCACGACCGTTCTCGCAGCTCCCGGCTACCCTGAGGCACCCCAAAAGGGAAACGCCATCACCCTTCCACCGACTCTACCGCCCGACACCATCCTCTTTCATGCGGGAACGAACGATTCCGACGGAACGCTGCGTGTGTCCGGGGGACGGGTGTTGTGCGCCACGGGACTCGGCCCAGACGTGCCGACCGCGCTCGCCGCCAGCCAGCAGCTTGCAGAGGCCGTGGAATTCGAGGGTAAGGTGTTCCGGCGGGATATCGGCTGGCGGGAGATTGCTCGTGCCGGAGCTTCCTGAGGTCGAGACGATCGTCCGGGACCTGTCTCCCAGATTGCGGGGCAGACCTCTGCGGAACCCCCAACTCTTCAAGACAGACGTACTCCGAGGTATCTCGTCCTCTCGATTCCTACGCGTGCTCCGAAACAATCGCGTAGAGGATGTGACCCGTCGTGCGAAACATGTGGTCATTCTCCTGGCCAGCGGCGAGCGGATGGTTGTGCAGCCGCGCATGACGGGCGCGTTGATCGTCTACGATCGTCGCCTGCGCGCGGACGAACGACGCTATGTCGTGTTGCGTGCCACACTGGGGAATGGAAGTATCCTGGTGTACCGGGATGTGCGCCGTCTCGGAACGATCACGCTGTTGGACCAAGCTCGCTGGGAAGCCTATACCGCCCGCATCGGGCCCGAACCGTTGACCAGCGAGTTCACCGGCGAACGGTTCATCGAACGGCTGTCGGGTACCAAACAGGCCATCAAGAAAGCGATCATGGACCAACGTCGCATAGCCGGCGTCGGGAATATTTATGCCAACGAGGCGCTCTTTCGCGCCGGGATCGATCCGTCGCGTCGAACGGATTTGCTCTCTTCCGACGAGCTACACCGCTTGTACCGGACGGTCCGGCACGTGCTGCGTAAAGCGGTTCGCGCCGGTGGAACCACGGTGCGTGACTACCGCAACGGTACTGGTGGTATCGGATCGTATCAACGGACGCTCCTCGTGTACGGGCGCGGTGGCGATCACTGCACACGCTGTCGGACGATCCTCACGACCACGCATGCCATCGACGGGCGCGCCACGACGTTTTGTTGGCGGTGCCAATCGGTGGCGCGTTAGGCGCGAGTGCTGTTCCGCCGTCAATGCCCATGCTAGCGCTCCCAAGCGCCGATCTCGACTGGCTGCGCCGCCGGGTGAGCCACTTCTCGGAAGATCGGCCGGGCGTGTATCGGATGCTGGGGCCTGGAGAACGCGTGATCTACGTCGGCAAGGCCAAAGCAGTGCGCACGAGGATGCTTTCCTATTTCCGCGCACGGTTTCCTGAAGACAAAGCGGCCAGGATACTTCACGCGGCTACGGACATCCAATGGACATACACGTCATCTGAATTCTCGGCGTATCTCGCAGAACTGCGCCAGATAAAACGATACCGGCCGGTGTTCAACGTGCGTATGAACCGCACACGGCGAGCGGTATTGATCAAGGTCAGCGCGGGACCGGCTGCCAAGTTGGTGGTGGGGTCCCGACCCGCCCCGGGAGACGTTCGTCACTACGGACCGTTCACCAGCGCTGAACGCGTGCGCGCAGGCGTGAAAGCGCTCAACGACCTTCTCGGCCTGCGTGATTGTGCTCTGTCCATGCCGATGCACTTCTCCCAACAGAGAGATCTCTTCGAGTCGCACCAACGGGCGGCGTGCATGCGTTTCGACTTCGGAACCTGCACGGGTCCATGCGCTGGACACGTCAGTGAAAACGAGTATAACAAGCAGATCGAGACCGCCGCCGATTTCCTGGAGGGCCGGTCCCTGAACCCGATCGACCAGGTGGTGGCCGAGATGCAGGCGGCGAGCGAGGAGCGTGAATTCGAGCGTGCGGCGCGGTGGCGCGACCGCTTCGACGCCCTCGAGTGGCTGCTTCAAGCATCCACCCAAGCGCGAAACGCCATCGAAGCGCTGAGCTTCGTGTACCACGACCCCGGCGCCTACGGGGACGACCGTGTGTACCTTATCCGGCGCGCGACGGTTCGAGCGATCGCGCCGGCACCGAACACCCCAATCGAGCGCGACGCGTTCCGTGCAGTCGTGAAAGAGCACAGTGGCCCGGAACGCGACGACGTTCCCCTACC
>JAPULP010000336.1 GCA_027294815.1 Gemmatimonadota bacterium
GTGATCGGCCGCGTACAAAGTGGACGGCGTCGGAGGTCGCGCTGTTTACTCGGGTGATGGAGCTGGCCTTTGGCGACCGCGGCCGGCTCCGCGCCGTGGAAGATCCCCACGCCACCGCCGCTGAGCTGCTCGACAGTGCTATTGAGCAGCGCAGGCGAGCGCTGGCTTCGCCTTCAACAAGCCACACCTCAGCCGTGGACTCCGACGGTCTGGCCTGCTCAATCACCACCTCCACCGGCTACGGTTCCGGGGTGGTCGTTCCCGGCACGGGCATTCTGCTGAACAATGTGCTGGGGGAGATTGAGCTGTCGCCGAACGGCTTGCACACGACCGAGCCCGGCCGGCGCCTGCGCTCGACCATGGCCCCATCGGTGGTCCGTTCCGACACCGGGCATGTCATCGCGTTCGGGGCAGCCGGGGCCGATCGCATTACGTCGGCGATGGCGCAGGTCTGGCTGAACACCGCCAACCTCGGGATGTCGCTCCAACACGCGGTGGCTCATCCACGGTGTCACTTGGAGTGGATCGACGGGGAGCCGGTCGTGGCCCATGAGCCGGGCGTCGATGTCAGCGCGGTGCCGTTCGCGACGCGTGCTTTCGATGAGATCTACATGTACTTCGGCGGTGTGCAGGCGGCCCAGCGCGCGCCCTCCGGCGAGCTAGCCGCCGTCGCCGACCCCCGCCGAGGCGGCGGTAGCGCCGTCAGCGAATCATAACCCCGCAACAATCGCTCGCGGTCCAAAACGTTTCACTCATCACCCATCACTCATCACTCATCACTCATCACTCCTGGCTGATCGCTGATCGCTTCCCCTCACCCCCAATTGGTCAACAAGCTCAGCAGATCAAGAATGCCCACACTGCCGTCGATATCGAGGTCCGCCAAACAACAGCCTTCCTCGCATGGCCCCCAGTTGCCCAGCAGAATCAGCAGGTCCACCATAGTGACCGCGCCGTCGGCGTCGAGATCGGCATAGACCGGTTGGACCGCCGTCCCTTCTTGAAACTCGTACGCGCCCATATCCACGATCGCCTGCACACCGCAGCCGGGATGTGGGTCGATGGGAGCGTGGACGAAGCGCGGGTTGCCGTCAAGATCGAACGGTGTGAACTCGTCACTGTCGCCGTCGTCGTCCAGGTCCGCAACGTCTTGCCCCACCGCGTTGTTGAACCCCGCGTCAATACATGGTGAATCCGGTTGCAGGCGCAGATCGTCGTCATCGGTTCCGGGGATACCGTCGGGCCCCTCGCTATCCACGAAGAGCGGGTCGGCCTCGATATTGCTTCCGCCCCTGCCTGTCCATCCACCTTGCACGTCGCTGTATTGCACCCTCGTCGTGGGAGGTGGATCATGACCGAAAACCTGGTCCGGGATGTTGTGCCACAGAATACAGTTGCTCAGCGTAATGGAGCCGAACGCGTTCAGCACGGCGCCACCGCTGCCCATTTTGCCCGCGCTATTGGCCGTGAACGTGCAGTTGGCGATCTTGGGGTGCCTGCTCAGCCCGCTTTCGGAAAAGATCGCTCCACCGAACCCGGGGCGGTTGGTATCGCCGAACGGTCCGCCGGCACTGTTGCCATTGAAGATGCAGTTAGTGATCGTGGCGTCGCTGTACTGGATGTACATTGCTCCACCCCCGTCCCCCGTCGGCAACGAGCTGTTGCCTTGGAACATGCAATTGTGAACGGTCAGCGTGGCTTCATTGGAATAGATTGCCCCCCCACGGTACCCCGCTATGTTTTCAGTGAAGTCGCACTGCACGACGTAGGCGTTTCCCAGTACGTTGACGACTGCCCCGCCGCTTCCCGTACAGGTATTCGCTTCGAATGTGCATTCGCGAATTATCGGGCTACCCAGAAAACTGTAAACCGCGCCGCCAACATCGGCTGAGTTTTCACTGAAGGAACAATTGCTGAACGTTGGGCTACCAATCACGTTGTATGCCGCCCCCCCTCGGACTGCAGAATTTCCGCTGAAGACGCAAAACCTCAGGCTGGTCGTGCCGCCAATGTTGAACATGCCGCCGCCGAATTCCTGGGCAACGTTTCCGCAGAAGGTCGAGTTGGTAAACTTGGCGCCGCCGCCATGGTTCCGTACGGCACCGCCGAACTGGGCCGCGTTGGCGCTGAAGGTGCAGTCGCTCACCATCAAGCGGCGAGAGGTGGTGAACATAGCTCCGCCGGCGTAGGCAGAGTTGCTGCTGAATGTGCACTGGGTGAGGGTTAGGCTGTCGAGGTGGTTGAGTATTCCCCCGCCCAACCAGTGCTCGGCCTTCCCGTCGGCATTGCCGGCGGATATGACAACTCCATCAATGATCGCGGTTTCGTCGGTCTCGCTGCCGGTGACGACGTGGTAGCTGTTCTCGTCGTTGTTGGCGAAGTTCGGGCCGTCGTTGCCGAGGAGATCACCGCTGAGGATGCTCTCATACAGGTCGATGTCGCGCGCATCCGGGTCCGGCGCGCCGAGCCCCGCGTAGCCTCCCATCAACGCCAATCCGTTGACCAGTTGGAATGTGGCTTCGCGGTTGCCGGTGCCATCGGGATTGGCTTCGTCGCGGTCCGGCAGGTAGGTGCCCTGAGCCGTGCGGATCTCCATGATGCCGCCGCCGGAAGCATCGGTGAGCGCATCCTGGAGGAATCGGTACGCCGAGTCCCAACTGATCCCGTCGCCGCCGGGAGCGGCATCGTCATCGACGTAGAGCACCGATCCCGCGTGTGCCACCGACGGAAGGGTTCCGGCTGCAAGGATCCCGAGCCCACAGACCAACCATGCTCTCATAAACCGTGGTAGCGCCATGACAACCTCCATTTCTGCCACAAATGGACAATCCGCGGGTCACGTCGCCGCGACTGCCGCGATGGCTCCACCGCGACAAGGCGCGAGGCCCGCTCAAGGACGAACGTTCGAGTTGTCGACCGGAGTGGCTGGGATGATGTGCCGGAGGACCCGGCGTATGAGGGCAGAACGTACGATTATAAAAATGGTCGCCGAACCGGCCAAGGAGGGACACAATCGGTGCGCCTCCACCAGCATTGTACATCGGATGTCCGGCGTGAGTTCCACAAAAACAAATTGCGGCATGAAATCGATCCAGTCTCTGGCCGAACGCCCCGAGTTGAGAATCGGGTGGCCATTGCACCCGACCCACCGACGGTATAATCCATTGCCATGGGACAGACGAACACTGATCCGTTTGGGGCGAGACAAACCCTCTCCACCGCGCTGGGGGAGCGGACGATCTATCGCCTCGATGCGGTGCGAGAACTTGGCGCGATCGAGGCGCTGCCGTACAGCATCAAGGTGATGCTGGAATCGTGTTTGCGGAACTTCGACGGCCGAATCGTTACCGAGGAGCACATTAAGGCGCTGGCCGGATACGACGCGACCAACGTGGCGCCGGTCGAGATTCCGTTTGCGCCCGGCCGGGTGGTGTTGCAGGATTTCACAGGCGTGCCGGCCATGGTCGATCTGGCCGCGATGCGCAGCGCCATGGTCCGCATGGGTGGCGACCCCCGGAAAGTAAACCCGCTGGTCCAGTGCGATCTGGTCATCGACCACTCGGTTCAGGTCGATGCGTTCAACTCCGGCGTCGCGCTCACCATCAACAGTGAAAAGGAGTTTGAGCGCAATCGCGAGCGGTACGAGTTCCTCAAGTGGGGTCAGAGCGCTTTCAACAACTTCCGCGTGGTGCCGCCGGCCACGGGCATCGTCCATCAGGTCAACCTCGAATACCTGGCAAAGGTTGTTTGGGACTCTGATGGCATGCTCTATCCCGATTCGCTGATCGGCACCGATTCGCACACCACGATGATCAACGGTCTCGGCGTGCTCGGCTGGGGCGTCGGTGGCATCGAGGCCGAGGCGGTCATGCTCGGGCAACCTATCTATATGTTGATTCCGCAAGTCGTGGGATTTCGGCTCATCGGCCGGCTGCCCGAGGGCACGACCGCGACCGACCTGGTGCTGCGCGTGACTCAGATGCTGCGCGAGCACGGGGTGGTGGGCAAGTTCGTCGAGTTCTTCGGGCCGGGGCAGGACGAGATGCCCGTCGCCAACCGGGCCACCATCGCCAACATGGCCCCTGAATACGGCGCAACGATCGGTTTCTTCCCCGTCGATGATCAGACG
>JAPULP010000337.1 GCA_027294815.1 Gemmatimonadota bacterium
CCACCGCGATCCCGTGGTCGGCCAGCTCCGCCCTCAGCACCTGCCACGTCTCCTGTTGCCGGACCATGAGCTTCATCGCACGGCTGTTGACCTGAGCGAACTGCCGGGTTGGCGTTCGGCCATCCTGGCTGAGCGACCTTACACCGGCCCGCACTTGGGCTCGCAGGCCGGCCACCCGGACGATGAAAAATTCGTCCAGGTTGGTCCCGGAGATGGAAAGGAACCGAAGACGCTCGAGGACCGGGTGGTTCTCATTCATCGCCTCTTCGAGCACCCGCTCGTTGAACGCCAACCAGGATAGTTCCCGGTTGATGAATCGCTTCCGCGACCGTAGCCCGATCGCGGTGAGATCTTGTTCGACGGCTTTCGCCACGTATCAGCCCCCTACGTCCGAAGGGATGTCGCCCCTGAGGGCGACGCCCGTATACTACCACGATTCCCGTCAAATGTTTGAGAATCGCGAACAGGAAATGATCATGAAGACCATTTACATGCTTCGTCACGCGAAATCGTCCTGGGCGGACGGCTCACTCCCCGACCATGACCGCCCGCTCAACGCAAGGGGCCGAGCCGCCGCTCCCCGAGTCGGGGCACATATGCAGGGCGCGGGTTATCTGCCTGATCTGGTCCTTTGCTCCACGGCAACGAGGACGAGGCAGACGTTAGATGAGGTGATTTCCGAATTGGAGGTGGCACCCGCCATCGAGTTCCAGGAGGAACTCTACTTGGCGGCTCCGAGCGAGATGCTCGATCTGGTCAGATCTGTGCCCGATACGGTGGAGTCGATACTTCTGGTGGGCCACAATCCCGGGACGGGGATGCTGGCCGCTGCTCTCTCAGGCGATGGCCAACCAGAGAGTGTTCACCTCATGAGGGCCAAGTTCCCAACCGCGGGACTGGCAATTATCGAGCTGAGTGTCGATCGTTGGAAAGACGTCGAAAGCGGATGCGGAACCCTGAAAGAGTTCGTACGGCCGCGGGATCTGCCTTGACCCTGCACCTCCGCCCCGCCGATCTACGAGGTAAGCACGTTGGAGGTGTACCGTGTACAAGACCATATCGATGGCCGCATTGGCGGCTCTGACCATTCTTTCCGTCGGGTGCGACTTCATGGGCGATACAAGCGCCAGTAACGCCGCCGACACCCTGACTCGCCGGCAGAAGAACGAGATCATCTCGACGCTTCCGATTCCAGGAGCGCGCGGCGTGGGCCGTGCACTGGACGTCAGCGATCGGCTCGGCGAGCGCGCCCAACGTCACGATTCTCTGGCGGGAGCGCGGTAGGAGGGCGGCCTTTGCAGCGGGTAGTGGGTCAGTGGCTCATCGTCCAAACGTACGCCGCCACCGCCCTGACTTGAGCGTCCGTGATGGCCGCTCCACCCTTCGGAGGCATGATGGCCCCCAACGGGTTCGTGGCTTCGGCAGCCGTGACTCCTTCCAGGATCTGGGCAACGAGCTGCTCGTACTCGCCGTCGCCGATGAGCCACTCCGCGTCGGTGAGGTCCGGTCCGATGGCCCCGGCGCCGTCCGGGCCATGGCACGCCGCGCAGATGCCGGCACCCGCGTAGATCTGCTGGCCCTCTTGGACCATCGCATCGGTAATGGCTCCCGGACGCTCTACTGCGACGCCGGATGGAGGCGCACCATCAGCGCGGGCGGCTAGGTCGGCGTCTTCCGTAGCCGCGCGCCCGGAGCACCCCATCAAAAGTGAAATCGCGAAACAAACCGGAATGTGCCGGGCAAACGCGAAGGTATTACGCTTCATATCCGTCCCTTACCCTAGTATGCGGCGTCTCAGGTCAGACCGAGAACCTCTCGGCTGCCCACCGTCGTTCACTTTCCGCGTTAAAACTAAGGGCTCGCGGGGCCAAGCCCAAGACCCGGGCAGGACGTATACACTGACCCTGTGCTGGAACGGACCGTTTCGGTCCGAACCGGTGTCCCAAGTTAGTGACATACCGTGTCCCCGTACGGTGCCGGAAGCCCTTTAAGGGGCGGGCGTTGGGCCGAAAACATCACTTCTGAAAGCGGCATGTCTCTTGCGTTAATCCCGGCTGTGGCTAGTGTCGTACCTGGATGAAACTGGGAGGGCCTCTTGATCGGTCACTGGCGTCGAGTTCGAGCGACTGTTTTGTTGCTCACGGCCACTTTTCCCCTTCTCCCTTCTCCGACCACCGCACAGGGGAGTGGTCAGGGCTTCCTATTCAAGCAGCCGCGGGTTCAGCTGGGCGTCCACGCCGGGTACACTCTTGCCCGTGCCGGTGGGCCCGTGCTGGACTTTGCCCGTGACGAATTGACCCTGAATAAGCGCGATTTCGATGCATCTTCCTGGGGACTCGAGTTGGCCGTCCGAGGCAGTGAGCGCCTGGACGTTACTTTTGATGTTCGGTTTTCGAGGAGCGAGGTCGGATCTGAAATGCGAGATTGGGTGGATTTGGACAACCTCCCGATCCAACAGACGACGACGTTCGTACGGGTCCCGATCACGGTCAGTACGAAGTTCTATCTCCGCGATCGAGGTCGGGCCATCAGCCAATTCGCGTGGATCCCCGCGAAGTGGGCTCCGTTCGTCGGTGTCGGAGGAGGATTGCTCTGGTACCGATTCGAGCAAACGGGAGATTTCGTCGATATTCTGACACTCGACGTGGTCAACTTCACGCTCGAGTCGAGTGGTGGGGCGTCCACCGGCCATGTCTTTGCGGGAGTCGACATATCGCTCAGCCCGCGGTTCTTGTGGAGCCTGCAGGGTAGGTACGCTCTTGGTGGCGCCACGACGGGCTC
>JAPULP010000338.1 GCA_027294815.1 Gemmatimonadota bacterium
CACCAAAGAAGTAGCCGATGCCCTGAGCTACGCCCACCGCCAGGGTCTCGTCCACCGGGACATCAAGCCGGAGAACATCCTCCTCTCCGAGGGACACGCGGTGGTCGCGGACTTCGGGATCGCCAAAGCCATCAGTACCGCGGGCGGTGACAGGCTCACGCGTACAGGGTTCCCCATCGGTACGGTGGGCTACATGAGTCCAGAGCAGGCGGCCGGCCGCACCGATCTCGACGAGCGGACCGATGTGTACAGCCTCGCCACCGTCTTCTATGAGATGATGGTCGGTGAGGCGCCCGGCATGTGGGTGACCGACGAATCGATGAAGTACAAACGCTTCATCGACGCGCTCCCGGCGCATCGCGAGCAGCTCGACCGGCTCCCCGGTGCCGTCGAACAGGTGCTCGTGCAGGCGATGAGCATGCATCCGGACGAGCGGCACGCCACACCGAATGACTTGGCGGCCGCGCTGGAGCAGGCCGTACAGCGCAAGCCCGCATACAACGAGGCCCAAGTACGGGCCGTGATCCGGAAGGCCGCGGAGCGGCAGCTGGAGCATCCGACCGAGGAGGGTGCGATGTCGCTGGCGGCGATCCAGCGCATCGGCGCCGAGGTCGGACTCTCGCCTGATCGGGTGCGGGACGCCGTGCAGGCCCTCGCCTCGCCACCGGCGATACCGGCGATACCGGCGATACCAGCGATACCGGCGCGGCGTGGAATCTTCGGTGCCTCGCCGAAAATCGACATGGAGCGTACGCTAGATGCGGAACTGCCGGACGAAGAGTTCGAGGCCCTGCTGGCAGAGGTGCGAGCGGTCACCGGTGAGGTGGGGCGTATAAACGAAACGCTGGGGAGATCCCTCTCGTGGAATTCTCTCAGCTTCCAGAACTCGTTCGAGGGAGCAGGACGTCTCATCCACGTGATGGTCAAGCCGAAGGACGGCAAAACCCGCATCCGGATCACCGAGAGCGGTGGGGTGCATCCGGTGTTCCTTGTGGCGGTGCTAGGCGGTGGGGCGTTGGGCGTCGGTCTATTCCTGGCCGCGATGAACGACGGTGCTCCGTTCTTGCGGACCGCTGTGGTATTCGGCGCGGCCTGGGTTGCGTTGTTCGCCGGGGCACGGGGGTTGTTCCAGGGTTTCATCAGACGGCGGGTCCGGATCCTGTCGGACCTGTTGGATCGCCTCTCGAACCACGTCGTGGCTACGGCACCCCATTCGGTCGTAACGGTCACCGGATCAGATAAGGAGGCGGGTGAGTGAGCTGGGCCGGACCGTGGAGGTGAGGCGGTCGATACTGTCAGTCACCCACCGCTCCTGTTACCACGAGTAAACTCGCGGCTCGGCGGTCTGTCGGTAAACCGACGTTAGGGACGTTGGTCGCTTCAGCGACAGTCAGTTGGCCGAGCCGCGGGTTTACCCGGGTTTACCCGTGGTGATTTCCTCGGCGTTGGCGTTCCTACGACGGCACAAGCCGCTTCGGGCGCAGGGGCGCCCGGTTGGATATTCGTGTCCGCGGTCGACTACTCGAGCGGAATACGGCTCGAATTCGCTGCCAGCCACGTGTCAAAGGACTGTAGCTGTCGGCGGTTAAAGAGCTTGGTCATTCAACCGGGTAATGGTCGGCGTCAGCAAACACGATCAGCCAGTGTGTGCCTTGCCGCTCCCACACGAGTGTCGTTGGTCCGGTGGAACGCAGAATTTCTCCCGATTCGGTTACGATCGAATCGCGGAACGTGAACGAAACAACGGCGGCGTTCGGACCGAGAACCCGAACGATCAGATCGTTCCACTGGGGCTCGAAGTGCTGAAACGTACCCATCGTGGCGCGGATACTCTCGACGACGGCGTCGTACGATGTGCGAACGCCGTCGTTGTACATGGAGAAATCCGGCGCCAGGTGCGCGATGGTGCCCTCGGCATCGCGGGCACGCTCCGCAGCCTGAAACGCCCGGGTAGCGGAGTCGACCGCGGCGGCAATTGCCGTGCGGTCGGCCTCACTCAGCGTACCGTTACCGGACGAGCAAGCCGCCGCTGCGGTCAGGAGGATCGTGCATCCAACGATCCAGCGTTTCATCCTTACGTCCCCGACGGTTGCAATACGAGGTTCACGGCCACGCTGTCTTCCCGTGCGCCGGCTTCCATAACGACACCAGGGTTAAAAACGGTATCCGGCAATAGGCTCGCGTCGGGTGGAGGTTCGGCGATTACCCGAATACACGCCACAAAGCGGCGTCCGAACTCACCGACGGTTGCGGCGTATTGACCCTGGGCGTCCGTTGTGTCGTAGGCGATGGTGAATACCTCTTGATCGCACGTGTTGAGGGGCCGCCACGCCAACGCAACGGGCGCGCCGGCCACCGGGGTGCCGACCTGGGTCGTCACTTGCCCGAACACCCTCACGGCGGCGAAGGGCCCGTCGAGTTCCGTGGGGCCGCACGAGGTGAGGAAAAGAAGGACGGTCCAGGGTGCTAATCGAACAAAAAAGTCCATATCTACTCGCAGTTGAATGGTGACCATGCTTGGGACTTCGACGTCACGAGTGCTTGATGAACGTCCCATCGTGCAACTCGGCGTACG
>JAPULP010000339.1 GCA_027294815.1 Gemmatimonadota bacterium
CGGCGCCACAGACCGTCACCCAAGACCACCACCCGTCCGCTTCGGTCGTCGGCGTCACCGGGCACGATCACCCGGCCGATGCTCGCGCGCACGCCGAGGATATTGAAGAGATCATCGGTGACGTATCCGGCCGTCGTCCGCTGCGGTTCGTCGGTTCCTGTTATGATCACGGAGCCGTAGAAGTATGCGCCAAACGCTTCGAAGGAAGTCGCCTCGTCACGATAGTCGGCAAAATCCGCGTGCCCCACGCGCGCCATGTCATTGCCGAATCCCGCTCTGTTCTCGATGACACCAAAGACGTGAACGAGCCGATCGGGTTGCTCGAACGGTAAGGGCCGGATAAGGAACGGATTGATGACCGAGAAAATCGCTATGTTCGTTCCGATGCCGAGCGCCAGCGTGACCACGGCCAGCGCCGTGAAGCCGAGGCGCTTGCGAAGCGAACGAGCGGCAAACCGAATGTCCTGCCAAACACCTTGCATGACGACGTCTCCAATCTTTCGACGTGGTGGGCGTGGCCGCCGCCTACGGTATTTCCAACGTCTCGTCAGACTCGGCCCCATCGACGCGATCGCCTGCCTCCAGTACCAGATGCCGGCTCGCAACCGCCCGCGCTCCGGCCGCACAAACAGCATGTACTCCTCGTTGAGGTCGCCGGTGAGGGCGAAACGCTCTTCGGGTGAGAGGCAGCGGTTGAGGAGAAACTCCGGCAACCGCGGAGCAGTGTGCTGCGGGCGTGACATCACGATTTGCTCAGGTCGGATCCAGGCTCGAGGCCGCGCCACATGTTGGCCAGAATCTCGCTCGACCGGTTCAGGCTCTTGGCGCCTTCCGGTTCGAGCTCGAAATAGCGCTTCGCTCGCCCGCGGCGTGCTTCGGAGCCGTCGGAGTAAGTAGAGGAAACGAGGCCTTTGGACTCGAGCCGGTCGAGAGTGGAATAGACGGCGCCGATCGACACGGCGCGTCCCGATCGGTCCTCGATTTCCCGGCGAATGGTCATGCCGTAGGCGTTGTCTCTCAGGTGGATCAACGCCAGCAGCACGATCTCTTCGAATGCGCCCAGAAAGTCGCCTTTGGGCATGAGCGGTCTCCTTGTATCTACAATGTAGAAATACGGAGTTGCCGGACGGAAGTTTCAGCCGCCGGCCGGACCTATCAATGGACGGCCTGGCCGGGTATCGTTGCAGCCGGTCGGTCATGGGCAGAGGGGTCTAATGCGTTTACTGACAACGGTTTTCACGGTCTCGGCGATGCTGGCGTCGGTGTCGTGCAGTCCAGATTCGAGGTGGGAAGCTCAGTCCGCTGTCTTGCACACCGTGGTGGTGGACGGGCATCCGAATGCGGTGTGGGAGAAGCGCCCACCGGATCCGGTCGGAGCGATCCTGCTGATTCACGGTCGGACCTGGAGCGGAATTCCCGACTTTGACCTTCAAGTCGTGGGGGAGGAGCTGTCCCTCATGGACCGTTTGGCTGAAGCGGGATATGCCGTGTATGCTCACGACCTTCGCGGTTATGGTGGTACGCCGCGCGACTCCACCGAGTGGGCCACCCCTGATCGTGCCGTGGCTGACGTTGCCGCTGTCCTGCGGTGGGTGAACGAGCGTACCCCGGCGGTCGGACGCCCGGCCCTTTTTGGGTGGTCGTTCGGATCGCTGGTCTCGCACCTCACCGCTCAGCGACACGGCGATCTCATCTCGGTGTTGATGTTGTACGGCCACCCATTCGATCCGGACCTTCGAATCGACATCGTACCGGACACCCCCGATCCCGAACGGCACGTCAACACTGCGGAAGCGGCCGCGTCGGACTTCATCACGCCGGGCACGATTTCCGGGCGGGCGATTGAGGCCTATACGGCGGCGGCGTTGGACGCGGATCCGATTCGGGTGGATTGGCGCCGCCTGCACGAGTTCAACGCGCTCGATCCGGCCGGGATACAAGTCCCGACGTTGGTCATCCATGGGGAGTTCGATCCCTTGGCGCCGGTCGAGTCACTCGCGAAGACCTTTACGCGTTTGGGCACCACCGACCGTCGTTGGGTGACGATCCCCAACGCCGACCATGCGGCGCACCTGGAACATCCCGCCCGGTTCGTCAGCGAAATCATCGGGTTCGCTCAACGAGGTGCACGCGGTGACGGAGGGTAGAGGAGGGGTGGACCCTGGCGGCACACTCCGTCGACCCGTATTGTTGCTCAACCGCACTTCCCTTTCGGAGGCTTCCATGGAACGACGGTCCTTTTTCCAGACCGGACTCGCCGCCAGCCTGCTCGGCGTTGGTGGTGGCACCGCGCTGCCGGCCTGGCTCAGCGCCAGCCCACGCCGGCTCCCTGACGGGTCGGTTCGTCTCAGTTCGAACGAGAACCCACTCGGCATATCGGCGGCTGCGAGGCAAGCCATCATCGACGGCCTCGATTTGTGCAATCGTTACCCAGGCGCCTCGGCCGCGCCCGTCATTGAAGTGTTGGCGAAGAAGCACGGTGTGGAGCCAGCCAACATCCAGCTCGGGGCGGGGTCGACCGAGATTCTACAGATGTTCGTGCAGTTGTTCGGCGGTCGCATCATAGCTGCTGACCCGACGTTTGAGGACGTGCCGGAATATGCCGAGCCGTTCTCGATTCCGTTCGATAGGGTGCCGTTGCTACCGGACTATTCGCACGACATCGACCGCATGCGGGAGCGCGCGCAGCGCACGCGTGGGACGGCGGTCGCGTACATCTGTAACCCCAACAATCCCACCGCCACGATCACGCCGTGTGGCCAAATCGACGAATGGATCAAGTCCGCACCGGACAATGTCTACTTTTTGATCGACGAGGCGTATTACGAGTTTGCGGAGAACGCGGACGGGTACTGGTCGGCGTTGAAGTGGGTGAAGACCAACCCGAAAGTTGTCGTCGTGCGTACGTTCTCCAAGATTTATGGAATGGCAGGGCTGCGGTTGGGGTACGCGATTGCCCACGAGGATACCATCGAGCGTATTGGTGCGATCGCGTCGAGCAACAGCGTCAACCACCTCGCGTCGGTTGCAGGGCTCGCGAGTCTTCACGACGAGGAGATGATCCCGCGGAGCTTCAACACGAACGAGCGTGCCAGGCGCATCCTCGAAGCAACCCTCGACGAGCTCGGCATCGAGCGTCTACCGTCACACACCAACTTTCTGATGCACCGCATCACCGGTGACCTGGTGGACTACCAGAACCGAATGCGGGAGCGCGGTTGGCTCGTGGGGCGGGCGTTTCCGCCGATGTTGTCGTATAACCGGGTCTCGATGGGTCTGCCGGAAGACATGGAGCGTTTCTCCGAGACCTTGCGGGAATTTCGGTCGCGCAGCTGGGTGTAACGCGCCCGCTG
>JAPULP010000034.1 GCA_027294815.1 Gemmatimonadota bacterium
CGCATGGACTCCCGGTGGCGTGGTCGTGATGGGGAGCGGATCGGTGCTGTATCAATGGAGGAGCGGAGCGATAGGGTGGAGCGTGGTGGCCGATCTCGCGGATCAAGGGATCGAGGGGATAACGAGGATTGCGGTGAGTGAAGCGGGGGATCGGATTGCGATAGTCGGGGAGCGGGGAGCGGGGAGCAGGGAGAGGTGACGAGGTTTCAGGTTCTAGGTTTCAGGTGTCAGGGGGGTAAACCCTGAAACCTGAGACCTGAAACCTGACACCTTTACTGCCCGCTCCTCACCGATACGAGCGTCCCGCGCAATACCTCCGGAGAATCCGCCACATACACGTTGTAGTCCCCGCGCTCGTACACGCTGAACGCGATCTTCTCCACGTCCTTGGCAACGGACAGCGCCGGACTCAGCGACGTGATACCACTGATGCCGGTGAACAGATTCGTGACCTGGTAGATCCGGCCGTCTGTCAGATCGAGCCGGTAGGCGTTGGTAATGCCCTCCGGGTTTCCGAGGAAGTACAGGCTCTTCCCGTCGGGCGACCACTGCGGATTGATATTCTTCGCCTCGGGGAAGCTTTGTACCGGCTCGATGGCGCCCGTCACCGGATCGATCATGCCGAGTCGATAGTTGCCGTAGTCGAGGCGCGACAGATCTGCGGAGAAACGATCGGTGACGAACGCTATGCTTCTTCCGTCAGGCGACCACGCCGGATGCAAATCGGCAAACGCATCGTTCGTGAGGCGTCGCAACACGTCACCGTCTAAATCGTAGACATAGAGATCCGAGAACCCGCCGACGACTGCGGAGAACGCAACGAAGCTTCCGTTAGGCGACCACGTGGGATTGAAGATCTCCCCCAGATCCGGAAACACTTTTTCGCGAACCGTTTCGCCCGTCTTCACATCGACGATGGATAGCAACGGGTCGGAGCCGGTCACGGCTCCGAAGACGAACTGGTCGCCCGCGGCATTCCACGCTCCCGCAGAGCGGATGAACTGAATGCTCTCGAGATGCGGGTCGGTTGCGCTCTCGACGAGGCGATTCAAAATTTCTCCGGTTTCGGCGTTGGCCCGGAACATGTCGAGCGAGAACAGGTCTCGTATGGAGAGGAAAACGAGTTCCTTGCCGTCGGGGCTCAGTGTGGGCCCGGTGTTGATACCGCTGCCGTCCCCCCGCTGGAGAATGACTTTCCCATAGGCGTCCGGCTTTTCGGTTGACTCGAGGACGTCGCGGTACGCCAGCAGGATCGCCTCCTGCCACTCGGCGTTCACTGAATCGGCGGGAATGAGCAACACTTGCTGGAGCGCCACGTCCGCCCTGCCAGTGCGCGCGCCGGCATTCAGTATCCGGCCGACGACGTCATCGCCCCATCGACCCGCCACGTAAGCCCAGAACGCCTGCCCGAACCGGTACGGGAAAAACCTGGGATCGTTGAGCTGCCGCATGTCGGGTATGCGATCGTGTTCCGACGCATCGCGAATCCACATCGCCGTGTGCGGATCCGCCGGTCCGACCGAAAGATATTCCGCCATGCCCTCGATGAACCACAGCGGAAGCCCCAGCGCGCGGGGTAACACCCTTGGCCCCTCTCCGCGCTGTGTCATGTCAAACTGAAAAGCGTGAACCAGTTCGTGGCCCAATACGTGGTCGGTCTCCTTCAACGGACCCGCAAAGGGCAAGACGATACGCCGCTTCAGCGCTTCGGTGGCTCCACCTGTGCCCTCGCCCGGAGACCCGCCTAGTTGGGTGGTCTGCTTGAAGTGCGGATGACTGGCGTAATACATGATGGGCTGCCGGCCGCGCAACTCGTGGTTCAGCAGTCGCGAGAGCCGTGCGTACCAACGCTCGGCCATGCGGCCGGCTTGCACTACTGCTTCCCGCTCCTCGTCGTAGTAATAGATGTCGAAGTGTTCGGTCTGCAGGATCTTGAAATCGAAGCTGTCGTAGCGCACGACGTTCTGGCCGAACCCTGTGCCGGCAGGCCCCATGCACGCCGTCAATACCGAGATCGCCACGACCGCGACGCACGTCGTCGTTTTTCGTCGCCGAGAAGTCATCTTTTTATCCTTGTTGCTCCATCCCATGGATACGACTCCGCCGCACCATGCGCCGTAGAGGGGAACCGATGCGCCCTGCCGGTGTCGCTATTATCGAAACCCCGAAGCCGGTCTGCGGTTCCAATAAGAGCGACGGTACAGCGGTCATCGTGACCGGACTCACTTTCGTCTCGAATCTCGTCCTATATTATTGAGCATGCGATCCCTCCTCTTTCTCGTACTAACGATCGTTGTCACGCGCATGGCCGCAGCTCAGGATTTGGCGATGGCCTCCGACGTTCGCTGGGAACCCGAACAACCCCAACAGGGAACGCTGATCTACCTGATCGTGAATACACACCTGGAGGACGAAGGGGTCAATGTCACCGGTCAGGTGGCAGGCCAGGAGCTGCATTTCACGCGAGATCCGTCGGGTGAGTTCCGCGCCATCGCTCCGGTTCCGGTGAACGCTCTCGAAACGATACCGTTCACCTTTGCGGTCATCCAGCGGTCCGACAGTTCTCACCGCATGATCCGCGTGCCCGTCGGGCAGCGAGAATTCCGTTCATCGCGGCTTTCCGTCGATCCACGATTCTCCACCCCTCCGGACTCCGCCTTGCAAGTTCGTATCCGGCGGGAATCCGCCAAATCCGTGGCCGTGTCGCGGCGCTCGCACGACACGCCGCGCATGTGGAACGGTGAGTGGATTCCTCCTCGGCAGAGTCCGATCACGAGTGAGTTCGGCGAGCGCCGCATGTTCAATCGTGAACTGCGGAGCCGGCACATGGGTGTGGATTTCGACGGTGAAACCGGCGACCCGATCGTGGTGGCCAATCGCGGGGTGGTGGCTTTGATCGGTAATTTCTACTACGCCGGCAACGTCGTGTACGTCGACCACGGCAAGGGGCTCATCACGATCTACATGCACATGACCGAGGTGGACGTCACCGAAGGTCAGATCGTCGAGCGCGGCGAGCAGATAGGAAAAGTCGGAGCCACCGGCCGAGTCACCGGGCCTCACGTACACTGGACTGCCCGGTACGGCCGCATCTCGGTCGACGGCTTGAGTTTATTCGATCTACCTCGTTCGAGCGTGGTTGACCAGGGCAACTAACTTGGGTGGCGGGCTCCGGCATCAAGAACCTGCAACCTGACACCTGGAACCTGAAGCCTTTCTAATCGAACCCACGCCGCCTGCGATTGGCCACAGCGTGTGCCGAGATGAACCGATCGGTGCCGGCCAGGATGAGGCTCGTGAGGGAGCTGATCGCGCTGGCGCGCACGCTTCCGAGACTCTGCCCGGATCTCCACGTCGGCGCGAAGGTCGGCTGCGAGTCGCGAACCATCGCCGCCAGTTGACGCAGTTCCACTTCCGCGCTGTAGAGGTAGAGAAACTGCGACGCGCGCAGGAGATTGAGTCTCACGTACAACACGGGACTGCCTAGCGTGACCTTCCACTCCTCCTCGCTGAGCACTTTAATTCGAGCATCATCCAGCTTTTGGATAATCAATGCGCGGACACTGTCGCGATTGAAACCGTCCTGCACCGCCTCTTCACTGACCAGACCCACGTCGACGTACACCCCCGGCAAGCGAGACAGGCTTAGCGTGTCCATCGTCAGTGTTTGGGCGGCGATCGGTGCGGCAAGCACCGTGTGCGCGACCAATGCTGGTATCCACTTCATTTGGCGAACCTTCCCAGCGCAAAGAACGGGTCACCAGCGCGGTCGGCAACAACGAGTCGCGCGACGAAAT
>JAPULP010000340.1 GCA_027294815.1 Gemmatimonadota bacterium
CGCTCTCGCCATAGAGGAACAAGAACGCGATGACCCCGACGAGCGGCGGCAACACAGCGGGCAACGCAACCAACGCCCCGAGCACGCGTTTTCCCGGAAACGAAAACGTTTCAAAAAAGAACCCAACCGGTATGCCGATGGCTCCCGCCAGCGCCACACTGGCTACCGAGATCCAGACGCTTCCCCAAAGCGCCGACCATTCGAAAGAATCACGGGCGAACGCTTTGATGTGGTCGAGCGTCCATTCGCCTGGGCCGCCAAGGCTCTCCAGCAGAACGAGGCCGATGGGGTACGCAACCAGCCACACGAGCAGCACGGCCAGGAGGAGACCCAACGGCTTGCGACTCATTTTCCTCTCTTCGGAAAAGCGCGCGCCGTGCGCGCGGTGAGCCACACGGTCTGGCCGACGTCCGCCGCGTGCACGTCGGCCTCGAATTCGACATTGCCCAACTCGGTGTTGACCTCGAAGAACGCGCGCGCGCCGGTGTAGCGCCGCTCGCTCACCGTGCCGACCAAGCCGCCCTCTTCGGATTGGATCAGCATTTCGGGTCGGACCGTTACCGAAACCTTCTGCCCTTCGGCAAGCGTCACGGGCGACGTGACTGGCCACTCGATCCCGGTGGCAATGCGCACGCGCTCTGCAGTGATCATCACTCCGGTCAGCGTGGTCGCCCTACCAACGAACGTCGCGACAAAGTGCGAGGCCGGTTCTTCGTACAGTTCGGTCGCCGTGGCAACTTGCTCGAGACCGCCAGAACGCAAAACCGCAACAGTGTCTCCCAGCGCGAAGGCCTCTTCCTGCTCGTGCGTAACGAAAACGGTGGTCACGCCGATCTTGTCGATGGCAGCGCGCAACTCGCGACGGGTACGCTCGCGCAGAGTGGGATCCAAATTGGAGAGGGGCTCGTCGAATAGCAGCACGCGAGGTTGCGGCGCCACCGCCCGTGCAACGGCGACGCGTTGTTGTTGTCCACCCGACAGTTCGTCTACGGGCCGCTTCTCGAACCCGCGCAAATCGACGAGACCGAGCGAATCGGCAACGCGTTGCCGTCGTTCGTCGGCCGTGAGCGATCGATCGAGTCCGAACCCCACGTTCTCGCCGACGTTCAGATGGGGAAACAGGGCATAGTGCTGAAACACCATACCAAAGCGGCGTTCGGCCGGGCCGAGTGACGTTACATCTTCGCCGTCCACGGTGACGCGCCCGCTGTCAGGAGTTTCGAATCCGGCGATCAAGCGGAGTGTGGTCGTTTTGCCGCTGCCGCTGGGTCCGAGCAATGCGAGGAGGCTGCCCGGCGGCACGCTCAGCGAGAGATTGCGCACCGCAACGTGATCGTCGAACGCTTTGGTGAGATTCTCGAGACGGAGGCCGGCTTCAGTCACCCTTACCTTGGATATTGCGCTCCCAATAGGTCATCCAATCGGGGCCGCGTTCGGCCAGAACGTCCCAATCCATGTCTTCCACGACCATAGCCTCGAGCACGTCGCGCGCCCACTGTGGGAGGGAATCCGCCGGCAGGTCGTTGCGTGCCGGAAGACGAAACACGTCACGCGTGGCCCGAAGCTGAAAGGCCGGCGACCCGACGAACTCAATGAACCGGCGCGCGGCCTCGGGTTCTTTCGCGCCGCGAACGATGGCAATAGCATCCTCGATGACCGGTGTGCCGCTGGTGGGCAAGACGTACGAGAACGGATTGCCACGACTGCGCTGGCCCAAGATGTCGGGCAGGTCCCACATCGTGATCACGCCCTCCTGCCGCAGCATCTTCTGGTGCAGCATCGCGGGGTTGAGCGTGTAATCACGCGTCTGTGCGTCGAGCCGTAGCAACCAATCCACACCGGCGGCCGTGTCACCAGTCGCTTTCAGACTCCGCAGCATGATCATACCGAACAGGGTACGCATCGTACCCGACGCCAACGGAAAGCGAATCAGGACTTTGCCCTTCCATTTGGCATCCAACAGATCTTCCCAATCCCGCGGTGCCTCGTCGGCCGAAACGGCCGAATCGTTGTACACGATCACCGCCACGGTTTGATACGCTGAGAAGAACATGTCGTCCCGTCCGTGACCCCGTTCGGGCGTCGCGACCGCCCACTCGGGCCGATACGGTTCCAGCAACGAGTCGGCGGCTGCCCGGGCAAAGAGACTCGACGGCCCGCCAAACCACACACTGGCCTGCGGGTTGATGCGTTCGGATCGCACGCGGTCCAACACTTCCTGCGATCCCATGTCCAACGTGCGCAGATCGATATCGGGATTGGCCGCCTCGAATATTTCCTCCGCGAGCCGCAACAAGTCCCGGCCGTGCGGCGAGTACACGACCAACGGTGTACGGCCGTCGCTGCACCCGGCGAGGGAGACCAACAGTAGCAAGAACGACGTGACGGGGGTTTTGTAACGGCACCGAGACGGATAGCGTTTCAAGAGCGTAACCACACGGTCATTGGACATGATCGGGTTTCAACCCCAGAAGGTTGAGAAACAAACGGAATGCACCTGGCGTACCCGCCGGAAGCGCACGGAAGAAGCTGAGACCGGTGTAGACGTAGGTGCCGGCCCCGTACCGCGCTACCAGCAACCCACCCTGCAAGGGCGGCCTGCCCGCATCATTCATTTCTAGTAGCGGCATATAGGCGTCGTCCCACGTACCGGCGAAATAGAGTCCCCGCTCCTGCGGCCAGCCGACCCAGTCGGCGGCGGCGATACGATTTGGCGTGTTGAACAACGGATGGTCCGGACGCAGGATTCTGACCGGCACGGTCTCGTCGGTGACGCGGTCGTGCGGCCGCCCGATCTCGAGCGGGTACGGCGCGTAACCACCGCGTACGAACTGGTACTGTTGATATTGAACGATGAGCAGGCCACCCGATCGCGTGTATTCCATGAGCCGGTCGTTGTGTTCGGTCAACGCCGAGTCGGTTTCGTAAGCGCGGCTGCCCACCACGATGACGTCGTAGACACTCAAGTCGGATTGGGCCAAGTGATCGGCCTCGAGAATCTCCAGCGGCACGCCGATCTGTCGCAGTACCTCAGGCACCCGATCGCCCGCGCCGCGCACGTAACCGACATGTGCCACCGCCGGCACCGTCATCGGCGCCACACGCACCGAGCTGCGTGCTGCGCGCACGAGCGCCGTGGGTCGGATGTGGGAATACTCGATCACGTCCACGCCCACGTCGAAGGTCTGTCGGTCGTCACCGATCGCGATCGCGCGAACCTCGACGCTCGCGTCCGAGACATTCAGCGGACGGCTAACCGAAAACACCAAGCGCGCGGACTCGCCGGTGCGCTCAAACGTGAAGCGTTGCGGTTCGGGCGCGGCCCAACCATCGATTTCGAGACGCACTTCCCCACCGTAGCGCTGCGAGCCGTTGTAGACCAGCGACACGCTGAAGTCACGCACCGTGGTACCGGTTGCGGGCCACACCACACTCTCCGGCTCCACCTTCACGTCCACCCGCGGCACTACTCGCACTTCCCGACGGATTTCACCGGCGGCTTGATTCCTGGTTCGGTACGTGACCTCCCGACGCAGTTTGATCGTCTGCCCCATGATCGATACGTCCACCTGCGCCTCGAGCAACGGGGGTTGGAACGGTAGTCCGCGCACCTCCGGGGGGGCTTGGCTCCAGTCGTACATGGCACCAACGAGCGGACGCTCCAAGAAGTACGGCTGGGTAAACAACGCATCGGGCGGAACCGCAACCGAAAGCTGCTCGGTGCGCATCGAACCCGACGTCACCGGTTCGGTCGAAAGCCGCTGGCCGTCAATGACCCATCCGTCCGGCGCGGCGACGGTTACGCGCTCGAGCACGGCATCGAACGGTCCGCTGTTGAAGAGACTCACGTCGACCGATTCGGGTCGTCCCGGTATGAGTTTTTCATTCGAGACCACGGCATCGATCACCAAACCGGCTGCGATACCGACGGCCCGCTCGAGCAATTCACGCTCCCGACCGGTCGCCTGCGAGAGTTGCAGCAACATGCCCGGCGTGAGCGCGGAGAGATTCGTCGCGTCCACCGCCGCACGCGCAGAGGTCGCAAATCGCATCAGTTGATTGGACTCGAGCGGAATCCCCGAAAAGATGTCTTCCTCAGCATCGGCCGGGCCGTTATCGGCGCGGTTGACCTCGAGAAGCAGCCGGGTTTGCTGCGGACCGATTTGTTGCAGCGTCCCCATGTCCTGGCT
>JAPULP010000341.1 GCA_027294815.1 Gemmatimonadota bacterium
CACATTCCACCACGCCTCGATGTAGTCCGGTCGCCGATTCTGGTACTTCAAGTAGTACGCGTGCTCCCACACATCCAACCCAAAGATCGGAGTCTTGCCTTCCATTAAGGGACTGTCCTGGTTCGGTGTGCTGAATGCTTCTAGACCGCTGGCACCCACCGCGAGCCAGGACCAGCCGCTTCCGAAGCGGGTAGCTCCATTGTTCGCAAAAGTCGATTTGAAATCGGCGAAGCCGCCGAACGCGGCGTTGATCGCATCCGCTAATGCTCCCGACGGCTCGCCGCCTCCGTTGGGGCCCATGATCTGCCAGAACAACGAATGATTGGCGTGCCCTCCGCCGTTGTTGCGCACTGCGCCTTGAATGTCCTGTGGTATGGAATCAAAACCCGACAGCAGGTCTTCGATGCTCTTGTCGTGTATTTCGGGGTGTTTGTCGAGGGCGTCGTTGAGCTTGGTGACGTAAGCATTGTGGTGTTTTCCATGGTGGATCTGCATCGTCTGGGTGTCGATATGTGGCTCCAACGCGCCGTGCGCGTACGGAAGATCGGGAAGCTGGTGCGCCATGGTGTGTGCTCCTTGGAAGGCTTTGGCGTGAGGGTTTCTTCAAGAAAAACGCGGATTGTGGTAATTAGCATTCGGGACGTGGTGAGGCAAGGTGGTTTGGCCGTGGTTGCCTGCCGGGCCGTGGGGAACCAGATTTCCAGAACGACGGCGGATTGCAAAGTCCGCCGTTGCAGCGAGTTTCCACTTCGGCGATGAGATGATGACCTATGACCACGACGAGCCTTCCGACGGTTGGCAAGCCGGCTCTTGATTTTACGCTTCCGTCGACGGCCGACGAGGAGGTGACGCTGTCGTCGTTCCAAGGAAAATGCAACGTGGTCTTGGCCTTTTTTCCGTTAGCGTTCACGTCGGTATGCACCGATGAGATGGCATGTTTCACGGACGACTTTGCGCTTTTCGAAGGTGTAGATGCCAAGGTGTTCGGGATTAGCGTCGACTCGGTGCCGGCGCTCAAGGAGTTCAAGGCCAAGCACGGTTTTGAGATCGATCTGTTGAGCGATTTCAAACGGGATGTGTGCCGAGCGTATGGCACACTTATCGAGGACACGTTCTTCTCGAAGCGCGTCTACGTGATCGTTGATAGAAAGGGAATCACACGGTGGGTCTTCGTCGAGGCCGAATTAGGAGACCGCCGGGACAACGCCGAGCTCCTCGATCAGCTGCAGAGGCTCGAGTAGGGCTGGGATGACGGTGAGCGATTCGGATTCAACTTCGGCTGCGAGCCGGGTCACTCCGTCGGCACTCACGGCCTTGGCGGACGTCGCAACGTACCTCCAGGCCGGTCTGGGGTCCGACGAAGTCCTATCCGGTGTTGTGGGTGCGCTCCGCCGCGATCTCGATCTCCGCGAATGCCGCATCTGGCTGAAGGACCAGGCCGGAACGGGATATCGTGCCATCGGTGTCGCCGGTGCCGAGAGTCCGGACGCCCAACACGTGAAACAAGTGGCGGGTTGGATCAAGGATCCCTTGGGCGGTGGAAGCGACGCCAAACTGCATCTGCGTTTGCCTCTGCTTAGCGATGGGGATCCCATCGGCCTACTCGAGGCCACGACTCGGGACGAGGCGTCGGTCGACGTCGAACGACGGATCTTGAGCATCGTGGCCAACATCTTGGCGCCCTGGCTGGCCTCGATCGAGTTGTCCGAAGACCTCGCCGCGGAAGTGGCGTACCGAACCAGGGAAACAGAAGCGCAGCGCCGATTCATCTCGAGAATCGTGGACTCCCTCCCGGTCGGTCTCTACGTGGTCGACCGCGATTATCGAATCCAGGCCTGGAATACGAAACGAGAGGTCGGGGAACGGGGCGTCTCACGTGACGACGTACTCGGCCGCGAAGTCTTCGAGGTGATGAGCCGCCAACCGCGGGATCTCCTCAAGGAGGAGTTCGACAACGTCTTCGCGACCGGGCAAATGGAACAAATGGAAATCGGGTCGACGGCGTTCGGGGAGCTACGGCACTACCGGATCAGCAAGATCCCGATGCGGCTGCACGACGACGAGATCACGCACGTAATCACCATCGGCGAAGACATTACCGAATGGCGAAACATCCAGCAACAGGTCTCCCAGACCGACAAGCTCGCGGCTATCGGCCAGTTGGCCGCCGGCGTGATGCACGAGATCAACAACCCGCTGGCCACGATCGGCGCCTGCAGCGAAGCGTTGGAATTGCGGCTCGAAGAGCTGCCGGCGTCGGCCCGCACCGGGTTCGAAGAGTATCTACGCATCATCGGATCCGAGCTGGATCGGTGCCAGGATATCGTCGATGGTCTTTTGGACTTCGCGAACCCGAAAGCCCAGGCCAAAACGTCCGCATCGATCAATACGATCGTGGACGATGCACTCTTTCTCATCAAGCACCACGATCGTTTCCTACGCATCCATCTCGTCAAGCGATTCGAGGAATCGCTGCCCGATATTTCCGTGAACTCGAAGCAGCTGATCCAACTGTTCCTGGCGTTGATGATCAATGCCATCGATGCGATGGAAGAGCAGGGCACGTTGACCGTGACCACCGGGATGAATCCGGATCGCGCGGATGAGGTCATGGTGGAATTCGCGGATACCGGGGAAGGAATAGAACGGGAAGATCTCCAGAAAATCTTCGAGCCCTTTTACACAACCAAGGAAACTGGTCGGGGATCGGGCTTGGGCTTGTCGATCTGTTATGGGATCGTACAGCAGCACGGAGGTCGCATCATCGTGGACTCGCAACCGGGCCGCGGATCCACCTTCCGTGTCTTTTTCCCTCTAGCAGATGGTGGGGTGGTAGGGTCGTGAAGATCCTCGTCGTGGAAGACGATCGCACCCTGGGCCAGTTTGTGCAGCGCGGTCTCGAAGAACAGCGGATCAACGTCGATCTCGTGGCCGACGGACCCCAAGGTCTCGAGCGGGCATCTCACGGAGAATACGACGTCATCGTGTTGGACCTGCGGTTGCCGGGGTTGAGCGGCGTCGAGGTGCTCCGCACGCTGCGCGACCGGGGGATCGGTACACCGGTCTTGGTACTCACCGCCCAGGACGCGGTGGACTCCAAGGTGCAGGCGTTCCGCACCGGCGCCGACGATTACGTCACCAAACCGTTTTCCTTCGAAGAACTCTTGGCGCGCGTCGAGGCCTTAGGGCGGCGACCACGCGAGATCGTCTCTCCAACGTTCGAGATCTCCGACTTAACGCTCGATTCCGGGAGCCGCGAAGTGCGGCGGGCGGGGAAGGTGATTGAATTGACGCCCAAGGAGTATGCCGTTTTGGAATATCTGACCCGCAACGCAGGTCGAGTCCTCTCCAGAACGCTGATCACCGAGTACGCGTGGGGATACAACTTCGACCCAGGTACCAACGTGGTAGATGTCGTCATCAATCGTCTTCGCAAGAAAATCGCCCGACAGGGGTCGGATCGTCTGATCCACACGGTACGTGGCGTCGGGTACGTCATGCGAGCCTAACGAGCCCATGATGCGGACACTTCGAGGCCGAGTGGCTGTCGGATACGCCATCGCCCTGGCAGCGACCATGTTTGTGTTTGCCGCGACGGTCTATCTGGTACAGCGAGCGGATCGCTACGACCAAGTAGACGCCCGGGTGCGATCTCAGGCAGACCTCATCGGGGCCATCCTCACCGACGCTTACGACCGTGGCATCGGCCAAGTCGTCGTTCCCCTGAATCCGGTGGAGGTCGTTCCCGGTGAGCCGACGTTCGAAATCCCGCCCTCTCCGCAGCTAGTGCTCGCTCCCCGGGTGGACGGACTCCTGCAATCGGTGCAGGACTACATCGTGATCCTGGATGCCGCAGGCACCATTTTGTATACCTCCGCGGCCGCCCGCCAAACCGGGACGGTCGGGGTCGGGCGGCTCCAAAACGCGGCGCGAGACCCGCTGCCACCTGGCTCGTTTCACGTCGTAGATCTCGGTGGGACGGCTGGGCAGATCCGCTACTTCGTGAATCCCGTATCGACGGCCGGCCCCGACGTCGCGAGCGTACTGGCGGGTGCGTCCACCGCCGGGATCGGCGTGGCGACGCCCCGCCTGGTGGCGGCAATGCTCGTGTCCGGACCCCTCATTCTGATAGCATCGATGATCGTCGGCTACGTCCTCGCCGGCCGGAACATCAAGCCTGTGGACACCATCGTTGACGAGATCGAGGCCATTACCGACGGTCGCAGCCTCCACCGCCGGGTGATCGAGGTGCGCAGTACCGAGGAACTGGCCCGTCTCACCACCACCCTCAACGCCATGCTCATCCGGTTGGAGCGCAACTTCCTGAGCCTGCGCAGATTCACCGCCGACGCGAGTCACGAACTCAAGACCCCG
>JAPULP010000342.1 GCA_027294815.1 Gemmatimonadota bacterium
TCGAGACGGCAGCGTTCTCGACAATCGCTATACCCGCGCTGTCCCGCGTAGCGGCCTCCACAGCCGGACGGTCCCCTGACACACAGGCTCCCACAACCGCGGCCGCGCCGCAAAACACACAACCGCGGGAAACTCTCTGCATCAACGCACAAAACATGTGAAGGAGGCTCCCTTGCCTACGGCGTGACGCTCAGCAACTCGATGTCGAACACTAACGTCGCATTGCTCGGAATCGAACCGCGGCCTGCTGCGCCATAAGCCAGATGTGGCGGAATGACGAGCTTCCGTATTCCCCCAACCCGCATGCCCACAACGCCCTCGTCCCAACCCGGGATGACGAGTCCGGCACCGAGCGGAAAACCGTACGCTTCGTTGCTGTCGAACGTGGTACCGTTGGGAAACCAACCCTCATAGCGCACACTCACGGTGGTGCCCGCAACGGCCTCGTCGCCGGCCCCAACCTGAAGATCCTGCAGATACAACCCGGACGCGGTTCGCGTCATCGCGCTCAAGTCGACGTTCAACTCGGGCGCGAAGTCGGCATTGGTGAGCGGTGCTGTAGAGCCCTCATCCTCTCCCCCGCACGCGGCCAGCACAAATACCATTGGAATGACGAATAATGTTCTCATGTGTATTTCCTCTCGTTAATGTTCTGCTCGAATCGCTGTCCCTGGTCGAACGCCCTCGACGAATTCGCCGCCGTCCACGACCAGGACGCCGTTCACCATCACGTACTCGAATCCTTCGGCGGCAATCAGGACGTTCACGTACGTCGAACGATCGATCACCGTCTCCGGATCGAACACCGTGATATCGGCATTCGCCCCAACACGAATACGACCCCTGTTTCGCATTGCAGGCACTCGTGTTTCTAGCCGGCGCGCCGGTTCGATCGTCATCTTGCGGAGCGCATCCATGAGCGTCAAGACTCCCTGCTCTCGCACAAACTTGGCCAATACCTTGGCGTAGGTGCCCGAACTGCGAGGATGCCCAGCCCCGTCCGTGATACCGCCGTCGCTCGCAATCATCGTGAGCGGACTCTCAATGGCCGCGAGCGTCATTGCCTCGGTGCGGCTGTGGATGAACACCCGGCCACCCTCTGCTCGGTAACGTGCGAAACTTTCACGGGTGAGGCGTTCACCCGTAGCGGCCCACTGGTGCCGTTGGAAGTACGCGTCGTCCTGAGATTCCCAATCGTCGAACAACGCAGACTCGATCCGCGTGGCGCCCGCTTCATACGGATACGCTTCAGTCGTCACATCCTGGCCGGCGGCACGCGCCTCCTCGATGAGCGCGAGAAACTCCGACGTCCGTGCGCCGCCACTGGAATTGACGTGCACCACGTGCAGCGACGCACCGGTCTTGGCGGCACCCTCAATGGCCTCGCGCAGGCCCGCCAATCCGCCTCGAACGTGAATGTGCGCCGGGGCCTCAAACTCCGCTGCGACTTCAAGCATGGTCTCGAATTCGGCAGTGGTGGCCGCCGGCGTGTATGCAATTCCGAAACCAACGGCGACGGCTCCCTGTCGCAGCCCCTCTACAATCCGGCGCCTCATCTCCGCGATGCCTTCGTCGGTGGCAGCTCGGCTGCCGCCGGGACCACTCGGCAGAAAATCTCCCTCGTCTCCCATCACGATCATGCGCACGGGAATGTGCCCGATACTCGCACCGTAGTTTGTGATCTGACCCCCTTCACGGGCGGCGTACCACCCGGCGACATCTCCCGTCCCCACCTCCAACTCGAGGCTCGTCGTGACGCCGTCGAGCACCTTGTACCGGTACGATTCTTCGTTGTGGCCGTGTTGGTGCAGGTCAACAAAACCGGGCGCGACAACCAGACCTTCCACGTCGATCACACGTTCTCCCTCTAGTGGGTCTTCGGTCACGGCCTCTATGTGGCCGTCACGGATTCCGACATTGCGAACCGCATCCAAACCCGACGCGGGATCCATTACCCGGCCGCCGACGAGCACGATATCGAACGAACCTCCCCCACACGCACCCAACGTGACTGCGGTGACCACGGTCAGCAGCAGACAAGGTTTCGTCTTCCTCATCGGGCCTCCTTCGTTTCCATCGTGAGTGCTTCGAGGGCGTGACCCCATAAAGATGTCACGCGCGACAATGTCCTTGCAATGAGCGTGACCACATGAACATTATCGTACGCACAAGCCGCTGACCCGGAGTAGCCATGATGGCCGACCGTACGCCGATCTTTTTGCTAGCCCTGCTCTCCATCTTGGCTCTCGTACCGAGAGAACGATTCGCGCCGAGCCCCCCGCTCCGAGTGGAGACTTTCGTTTCAGGTCTGGACACGCCCTGGGACTTGGCCTGGGGTCCCGACGGCGCCATGTGGGTAACAGAACGCCAGGGAACGATTTCGCGCGTCGATGTTGCTACCCGCGTGGTTACGGAGGTCGGCACCCTCGACGTACTCGAGTCGGGCGAAAGCGGTCTGATGGGGATGGCCTTCCACCCGGACTTCGAAAATCAACCGTACGTGTACCTGGCCCATTCCTACAGAGGCGGTCGCTCCGTCCGCAATCGACTCGTGCGCATGCGATTCGACGGAACCCGTCTCGGAGCCCCGGAGACTTTGCTCGACGGTATCCCGGGCGCCCGTAATCACGACGGCTCCCGACTCACAGTCGGTCCGGACGGACTGCTGTACATGACAATGGGTGACGCAGGAAGGCGCGA
>JAPULP010000343.1 GCA_027294815.1 Gemmatimonadota bacterium
GTTGCCGTGTACACCTCGGTCCGGTGCCCCGGGCCTCGTTCTTCCTCGATCGGCATGAGCCCCACAATCGCGTCGGAGCGCCAGAACTTGCCGTAACCGAGGGAGATCATCCGGCCTGCCTTGATTTCCATCCGCGTTTCCTCCTAACGCCCCATCTTTTTCTTCAGTTGGCGAAGCTGCTCGTCGGCGGTGGCCTCTTTCGTGGCCGCGTCCATTTGGGAACGCAGCACATCGTCCCTGTAGTCGGATTCGGAGCGATCGCTCTGCAAGCTCTCGACATCTCGCCACGCCGTTTCAATTCGGTCTGAAACGTCCCCTCTCAACCCACCCTGACGTTTGGCTTTTTTGAGTTGCTCACGCATCTGCGCGAACTCGCGCTCCGCAAGTTGCAACTCTGCGCGCTGTGCTTCCACCTTGCGCATGAGAACGTTCACGCGTTCCTGATGCTTGGTGGCAAACCGTTGTGCCACTTCAACCGTTTCGGTGTCCCCAATACCCTCGGCGAGCTTGCCGCGCCGTTCGGCGTCGGCCAGGCCTTCGCGTTCCTTCGCAAGCCGTCGCTCGGCGTTCTCTAACTGTTCCTTCATTCCCATTAGAGCAGCCCGAGTCTCCACCACGGCCTCGTGCATTTTGCCCACAACGTCCCGCGCGTCCGCAGGCGGCGTCGCCGCGTCGAGGATCGATTCTATCGTCTGGCGGAGTTTCTCGAACACTAGCTCTTCCGAATCGTTTTAGCGAAGAACTCCGAAAAAACCCGCTCGACCTCGGTCGAGGTGCATTCGGGACACTTCACCGGCTGTTCGGTGTGCTCGGCCATCGACTCTACGCGGGAAAACTGATTGCCACAGCTCACGCAATTGTACTCGTATTTTGGCATGTCTATCTGGAAAAAAAGAAACGATCAGCTCCCCGGAGGATATACGGACGTCGTTGGGTGGGTCAAGACAGGTGAGCAGGGAGCGGGGCTCCCCTCTCTCTTCTCCCCCAGTTCGCCACGTACTAGTATTCCACCATGTTCCGTAAACTTTTGCCATTGATACTGCTCGCCACCGCCTGCTCTCCTCCCAACCGCGGCGAGAACAGCGCCATTTGCGGCATGACGTTCCTGGCCAGTGTCACACGAATTATCGAACTAGTCACTCTCCCGCATATGGCTCTCACCGAGCCACCGGACGAACTGAAGTCCGGGGTGGTGCCGGCGCGGGTGGTGGGCTACGGCACGACGGCCGCGGCCACCGGCCAGGCGGACGACGGCAGTATCATGGTGGCCTATCAGGGGGAGGGATTCCCCACAACACCGGGATTCGGCGCCGCCTTGGTGGACGACTCGAGCGAGGTCTTCCGCGGAATCCTGATTTGGGACAAGCGGCCCCCACCCGACGACTTCCCCCGCATCGGTATCATCGCCGATGCCAATGTCACGATGCCCCTCATCGGAGTGCGGGTCAACTGGGTATCGGTCAATAGCGAGCGCTGCCCCCTCTTTGCCAATCTGGATACACTAATGGCGGGCGGGCGGTAAGGCGGCACGGCGGTAGCCGCCGAGAAGCTCGCCACGGCTCACGTTGCACGGCTCCCTGCTCCCCGAACACCTCCCAAAAGCCCCGCCCTGCTAGATTGTAGTCCGTCCAGGCCCCTGGCGGCGAAACACCGGCGGGGTCCGGTGGTAGCATAAAGAGGGCGGAACCGGCGAAAACCGCGCCACGCGTGAAGGACATAAAGGAGTCCGATGATCTACATCTGCATCCCGTCACACGACAACGCCGCGACCGTCGGCCTGCTGCTGTGGAAGGTCCGACAGGTCCTCGCGGCATTCCCCAGGGAGTACCAGCTCCTGGTGGCCGACGACGGCTCGACCGACGCCACGGAAGAGGTCCTGTCGACCTACGGCCAGGTCCTTCCAATGGCGGTGACGAAGTACCCCGCGTCCCGCGGTTATGCGGTCACGGTCGAGGAGCTTCTGCGGCAGGCACTCCGACTCACGGACCGTCCCAAGCGCGACAGCGCCGTCGTGCTCAACGCCGATTTCAGCGTTTCGCCGAGCGTCCTGCCCGACTTGATTCGATGCATCGAATCCGGCGCCGACGTCGTCGTTGGCGAAGCCACTCAACGGCCACAGTCGTTGGGGCTACGCCTGGTCCACCGGTCCTCGACGTGGTTGCTGAAACCCGGACTCACCCTGCCGGGGGTTCAGGATTTGCTATCCGGCGTGTGCGCCATTCGTTTGGTAACGCTCAAGCGGTGCCTTCAGGACCGCGAGGGCGCGTTGCTGGAAACCGACGGTGTGTGCGCGCGCGCGGAGCTGGTGGCGAGAGCTTCGACGTGTGCGCGACAAATCACGGCCCTGTCTTTCGCACCTTCGAGCTTGCGCAAAGATACGACGGACGAGCGTCCGATGTCACTTGCGATCCAGCTGTTCCGCGCCGGCAAGTCGTTGCGGATCCCGCAGCCGGAGGCGCCGGTCCGGAGAGCGTCATGAGGGGAGTGTGGCTCTTGTCGATCCTCCTGCCGGCCCAGGTGATCGGTCAAACGGCCGGCGATACGACTTCGCTCGCCAAGACGGTCTCGATGGCCGAGCGCTTTCCCGTCGGTGAAAAGCTGGTGTACGACGCCAAGGCTTTCGGTTTCATCAAATTGGGACGTGCGTCCATGGAGGTCCTGCCGCCGGACACCGTGCGAAGCGAAGCGACATGGCACTTCCGCTTCCTCCTGGACGCGAACCTCGTGGGCGTCTATCGCATGCACGACGTTTTTGATTCCTGGGTCGGAGTCGACGATTTCCATTCCCGACGCTACATCCAACGAAAGAACGAGGGTGGGAAGCAGTGGACGGACGAGTACGAGATTTATCCGGACTCCGGCATCTACTGGCAAAACGGCGTCGACACCGCGCAGACGGCGTCGGCCAACCCCATCGACGATACGGCGTTCTTCTACTTCGTCCGTACGGTCGATCTGGTGCCCGGAGACAGCCTGGCGTTCAACAACTACTTCCGGCCGGACCGCAATCCAGTCATCGTCAAAGTCCTTGCGCGAGATACGATCGACGTCCCGGCGGGGCGGTTCGCTACCATCGTCATCCAGCCGATCATCAAAGGCGGCATGTTCGACGGTAACAACAATGGCCGCATGTGGCTCACCGACGATGACCGTCGGCTCATCGTTCAGATGAAGACCAAGATCGGGTTTGGTGTGATCACCATGCGGCTTACGGACTACATAGATCCCAGGGAGGAGACCGCGGAAGCAGCCCGGCGGCCCGAGAAATGACCCAAGAGCTTTCCACCGCCGCCCTAAGCACCCAGCCCTTTACGAGTCGGATTTTCCCCGGCCCGACACCTTCTCCCGTACTCGGCGCGCGGCGTCCGGATTGATAAGTTTCAACACCAGGTAGAACAAGAAACCTATCGCGGCGAGCCACAGGAGGGTCCATAACAGCGAGAGGGCGAGCCCGACGATCGAAAAGAGTAACTTGACGACGACAAAACCGATCACGCCGACCGCGGCATATCCAACGAGCGTGCGAATCATTTGATTCTCCAACGTCATGTTGTATACAATTTCTACGCAGGGGTTGGTCACCGAGTTTCACCGTAAGGCCGTCTCATGAGCCAGCCGGATGTCATTGTTGTCGGGGGAGGGTTGGTTGGCGCAGCATGCGCCCAGCAGCTTGCCATCCGACAAATCAGCGTGCGGATCCTCGAAAGCGGTTCCGAGGAGGGCGTTGCCAGCGCCGCCGCCGCAGGCATGCTGGCGCCTCTCGCGGAGAGCGCGCCCGAGAATCCCCTGCTCAGTTTATCGGTGCGCGGACGCGACCTCTATCACGAGCTCGCCCCGGCGTTGAAGGAGGAAACCGGCATCGACATCGGGCTGTGGAACGAGGGTATTCTGCAGCTTGCGCTTTCGACCGGGGAAGCGGCCCGACTCACGCACGAGATCGCGTGGCAACGGCAACGCGGATTCAAATTGGATTGGCTTTCACCCGACGACTTGCACGACCGTTATCCCGGTTTGACGCCCGAAGCGGTGGGTGGAAAGCTGGCGCCCGAGGACGGAGGGCTGGAACCGGAGGCGCTGCTCAAGGCCTTTCTCGCGTCCGCAAAGCGTCACGGGGCAGAGCTGAGCCGTGGAGTACGCGTCGAGGAGGTCGTGGTGGAGAACAGCACCGCGGTGGGCGTGAAGGCGGACGGCAAGACGATCAGCGCAGGCGCCGTCGTGCTGGCGGCCGGCGCCTGGTCCGGAGGGATCGGCGGCCTGCCGCGACCGCTCTCGGTCGAACCCATTCGCGGGCAGATGCTCGCGGTAAATTGGCCCGCCGACGAGCCCCGCGCCATTGTCTACGCCCAGTCGGGCTACGTGATGTACCGGAATGGTGAGGCACTCGCCGGCACGACGATGGAGTATGCCGGTTTCGATGCCGTGAGCACGATCGAAGGGATCGAACGAGTCCAAGAGATCATGGGCACCATCTACCCGGCGCTGGCCGGGGCGGAGACCAAGCGCCGCTGGGCTGGTTTGCGGCCCGGTAGCCCCGACGGAAACCCGTTCGTGGGACAGGACGCTGACGTCGAGGCCCTCTGGTACGCGACCGGCCACGGTCGCAACGGTGTGCTCCTCGCGGGCATCACCGGCGAGATCATCGCCCAGCTGTTCGTCGGCGCCCCCATAGAATACGACATCGCGCCCATCGATCCCAGGCGTTTCTGGCAGATCACCCGCCGGTAGTCGCACCATCGGCGTGCCGCACGGCTCGGCGGTGGCTGACTCCGACATTGAGACCCGCTCCACCCCTCCCCATGGCCACGGAACCCACGGAAAGCACGGAACCCCTCCCCGCCGCTAGAAGAACCCTTTTTTCCTCGTGGCCTCAATCCCGGGCCATGACTATGTTTCCCAGGCTATGGACTTGGTGCAAATCTCTATCGGAAACGCCGTTACGGCGCCCTCACGTGGGTCGGATCGCAAGCCGCCCTGGTTGAAGGTCCGCGCGCCCGGCGGAAACAATTACGCAGAAATCCGCAAGCTGATGCGCGGTCTCGGCCTCCACACGGTGTGTGAGGAGGCACGCTGCCCGAACATCGGCGAATGCTGGGAACACCGAGCGGCCACGTTCATGGTGTTGGGCGACGTGTGCACGCGCAATTGCGCGTACTGCGCCGTGGCACACGGCACCCCCACCGAATACGACCCTGACGAGCCCGTTCGGCTCGCCGAGGCGGTTGAACGGATTGGGCTCAAGCACGTCGTCATCACGAGTGTCGACCGCGACGACCTGCCCAATGGTGGGTCGGAGATTTTCGCCGAGTGCACCACGGAGATTCACGCGCGGCTGTCTGAGACGACCGTCGAACTCCTCATCCCGGATTTCAAGGGCAGCTCGCGAGCGCTGCGCATCGTCGTGGATGCGGAACCCGACATTCTGAACCACAACCTCGAGACGGTTCAGCGACTCTACCGGATGGCGCGGCCCGGTGGCGACTACCAGCGCGCATTGAATCTTCTCCGCAGCGCCAAGGACATGAATCCCGAATTGGTCACGAAGTCGGGTATGATGTGCGGCCTGGGCGAAGAGTGGGATGAATTGCTGGGCGCGATGCAAGATCTGCGACGACAAGACGTCGACTTGTTGACGCTCGGACAATACCTTCGGCCGTCTCACAGCCATCTTCCGGTGGCGCGGTATTACGCGCCGCAAGAGTTCGACGAGCTGCGAGTAGCGGGGCTCAACATGGGATTTCGCCATGTCGAGGCCGGCCCGCTGGTACGATCATCGTACCATGCCTGGGAACAGGCACAGCGGGCAACACCGGTGTAACTCGGCTCGGAACACAGCATGACGCAGGTTCAAACTTACGCAGGGCTCGACCCCGCGCGGACGGATTTTTACCGACAATTGCTGCACCGAATGTTATTGATTCGGCGCTTCGAAGAAAAAGCCGGCGAGGCCTACGCCCTGGGCCAAATCGGCGGTTTCTGTCATCTCTATATCGGACAAGAGGCCGTCGCGGTCGGTGCCATGGCGGCACTCCGCGACGACGACTACGTCACGTCGTCGTACCGCGAGCACGGACACGCGTTGGCGCGTGGCGTGTCGGCCCGTGCGGTGATGGCAGAGCTGTTCGGCAAGGCGACCGGATGCTCGAAAGGCAAGGGCGGTTCCATGCATCTCTTCGACGCGGAGCGCAACTTCCTCGGCGGGCATGGGATCGTCGGCGGCCAAATTCCGATTGCGGCGGGAGCCGCGTTTGCGATCAAGTACCGCGGTGGCGATCAGGTCTCCTTGTGCTTCTTCGGAGAAGCCGCCGTGAACATCGGTTCGTTCCACGAAACCTTGAATATGGCGTCTCTGTGGGATTTGCCCGCCATCTTCCTGGTCGAGAACAATCGATACGGCATGGGTACCGCCCTGGAGCGCGCATCGGCGATCGACGACATCCCGGCTCGCGGGGCTTCGTACGGCATGGCCGCCGAGGTCGTTGACGGCATGGATGTGTTGGCAACGTACGACGCGATGCAGCGAGCCGTTGAACGCGGCCGATCGCAAAAACTCCCCACGTTACTGGACGTGAACACGTATCGTTTCGTGGGACATTCGATGTCGGACGCAAGTCACGGAACCTACCGGACGTTGGAAGAGGTGGAAGAAAACAAGAAGAACGACCCGATCGGAGGGCTCTGCGGCCGGTTGTTGGACGAACAGTTGCTGAGCCACAAAGACATCGAGGGCATCGACACCGAGGCCATCGCCGAAGTGGAAGACGCCGTAGCGTTCGCCGAATCCAGCCCCGATCCCGATCCCGAAGAACTGTACACCGACATCTACTACGACTGACATGCCTATCTTGACCTACCGCGACGCCCTGACCGAAGCGCTCCGAGAAGAGATGGAGCGCGATCCTGACGTCTTCCTAATGGGTGAGGAGGTCGCGGAGTACGACGGAGCCTACAAAGTGAGCCGTGGCTTGCTGGACACGTTCGGCGACAAACGTGTAGTGGACACCCCGATCACCGAACTAGGATTCGCGGGCCTCGGCGTCGGCGCCGCCATGGCGGGTCTGCGGCCAATCATCGAATTCATGACGTTCAACTTCGCGCTGCTGGCCATCGACCAGATCGTCAACAACGCGGCCAAGATATCCTACATGTCCGGGGGCCAGTTCCGCGTTCCAATCGTCTTCCGCGGTCCGAGCGGCGGCGCGCTGCAACTCGCCGGCCAGCACTCGCAAACGTTCGATTCGTGGTACGCCAACGTTCCCGGACTCAAGGTCGTTGCTCCAGCCACTCCTGCCGATGCCAAAGGCCTGTTGAAGACATCCATCCGCGATAACAATCCGGTCATCTTCCTCGAAGGCGAGATGCTGTACAACACCAAAGGAGAAGTGCCCGATGGGGAGCACCTCGTCCCTCTCGGCAAGGCCGACGTCAAACGTGAGGGATCGGACGTGACCATAGTGTGCTACGCGAAATCGGTAGCGCCCGCTCTCAAGGCAGCCGATACCCTGCAGCGTGAAGCCGGAATCTCGTGTGAGGTTATCGACATTCGCACTATCCGGCCGCTGGATACCGACACTTTGATCGACAGTGTTCGCAAGACGAACCGCGGCGTGATTGTCGAGGAGGGGTGGCCGTACAGCGGCATTGGGGCGCAACTCGTGGATACGATTCAACGGGAGGCCTTTGACGAGCTCGATGCCCCGCTGCTTCGTGTGACTGGCGCGGACGTTCCCATGCCATACAATAAGAAACTGGAGCGGGCCGCCAAACCCAATCCACAAAAAGTGATCGACGCAGTCAAACAGGTGACCTACACGGCATAAGAGTAGATCGGGCTATCATGGCAACGAAAGTCATAATGGAGGCCCTTTCCCCGACGATGGAGGAGGGGCAAGTCACCAAATGGTTCAAGGGCGAGGGTGACAAGGTTGCTTCCGGAGACACCCTGGCCGAAGTCGAAACCGACAAGGCCATCATGGAATTGGTCGCGCGCGGCGCCGGAGTGCTGCGCAAGATCGTGGTGCCGGAGGGGAAAACGGTTGACGTCGGTAGCCTCGTGGCTGTGATCGGCTCCGCCGAAGAGGATATCTCTTCGTTGATCGTAGCAATCGCATCCCCCCCGGATGTCGCGCCGTCCAACGGCGACAGCGCCGGTGACGCAGCGGCGTCCACGAGTGCGACATCAACGCCACCGTCAACCGGCGACGGGGCTCGCGTCAAGGCATCGCCGGTCGCAAAGCGAATGGCGTCCGATCGGGGGATCGACCTGGCGTCGATCGAGGGCTCGGGGCCGGGAGGACGAGTGATCAAACGCGACGTGGAAGGTGCGGCGGGCGCGCCGGCAGCCGTACCCGACGGGGCGGCCGGCGGTTTCGAGGACGTACCGCTCACACAGATTCGTAAGACCATCGCACGTCGGCTGGGGCAATCGATGGGACCCATACCGCATTTCTTTCTTACCACCGAAATCGATATGGAGCGCGCCGCTGAGGCCCGCACTGCACTCAATGCGCTAGACGACGGCCCCAGGATCTCGTACAACGATATCGTGCTCAAGGTAGTGGCAGCGGCGCTCACACAACATCGGGCGTGCAACGCGTGGTGGCAGGACGACCACATTCGCTACTTCAACGAGGTGCATCTCGGGGTAGCCGTGGCGGTGGAGGACGGACTCATCACCCCCCTCGTGCGGAACGCCGATCTCAAGACCCTGCGCCAAATTGCCACCGAAGTTCGGGATCTCGCCGGTCGTGCGCGCGAGAAACGGCTGCGACCCGAGGAATATACCGGGGGCACGTTCACCGTTTCCAACTTGGGGATGTTCGATATCGATCAATTCACCGGCGTCATCAACCCGCCCGAGGCCGGTCTACTGGCGGTGGGTTCGATGGTCGAGAAACCGGTGGCCGAGGATGGACAGATCGTCGTCAAGAAGCGAATGCGGGTGACGATGAGCTGTGACCACCGCGTGATCGACGGCGCAACCGGTGCTCAATTCCTGCAAACCGTGCGCCGTATGTTGGAAAATCCGATGGCCATCGTGTGGTGAATCCACACCGCCGTCACCAACTATTTATGCAGAAATCATCTGCGTTCATACAAGAACAATCATCTGCGTTCATACAATGAATCATCTGCGTCATAAGGAATGATCTGTGGCTAACACTTTCGACGTCATCGTCCTCGGCGGAGGGCCAGCCGGCTATGTTTGTGCCATCCGTTGTTCGCAACTGGGGATGAGTACCGCGGTTGTCGAACGAGACAAACTCGGTGGAGTCTGCGTCAACGTCGGGTGTATTCCGAGCAAAGCGCTGTTGCAGAGCGCCTACTTGGCCCATACGATCCAACACAGCGCGAAGCGTTTCGGCATTCAGGTCGGAGACGTCAAACTCGACTTTTCGGCCGCCATCAAACACTCCCGGCAAGTAAGCGATCAGAACTCCAAAGGTGTGGGGTTCTTGATGAAGAAACACAAGGTCACCGTCATCACGGGAGCGGGTGCACTCCAGCCGGGCAAGAAGATTCAAGTCGGCGGTGACACCTATACAGCGAAGAAGGCCATCGTCATAGCCACTGGAACACGAGTAAAGGGCATTCCACAAATCGGTTTGGAGATCAACAAGACCACTGTGATTTCATCCGACGAAGCGCTGTTCCTTGATGAGGCGCCCAAGACCCTCGCCATCATCGGCGCCGGCGCCGTCGGGATGGAGTTCGCCGACATCTTTAGCGCCTTCGGGTCAAAGGTGACGGTCATCGAGATGCTTCCGCGCGCGCTTCCCCTCGAAGACGCCGAATCGTCGAACGCCATCGCCAAGGTGTTCAAGAAACGCAGGATCGACATCCTCGCTGGTGCCGCCGTCAAAAGCGCCAAGGTCGGAGACAACAGCGTGACGCTCGAGATTGGGACGAACGGATCTGCGCAAACGGTCGAGGCAGAGAAGGTGCTCATGGCAGCAGGCCGGGCGCTCAACACCGAAGACCTCGCTCTCGACGCCGTGGGTATCAAACTGACCGAAGCGGGGTTCATCGAAACCAATGCGGACCTACGCACGTCCGTCGACGGATACTATTGCATCGGTGACATCGCCGGACCGCCGATGCTCGCCCACAAAGGCAGCCGCGAAGGCACGCACGTGGCTGAACTGTTGGCTGGACACCAGCCGTTGCCGATCAAGTATGACAACATTCCGAGCGTGACGTACTGCCACCCGGAAGTCGCGAGCATCGGACTCACCGAAGACCAGTGCAAGGAACGCTCTTTGGATTACCAAGTGGGTCGCTTTCCACTCACGGCGAACGGGAGAGCACGAGCCACGCTCGAGACCGATGGATTCGTAAAAATCATTCGTGACAAGAAATACAGTGAGATCCTTGGCGCCCACATCGTGGCTTCGCACGCGAGCGAGATGATTCACGAGTTGGTCGTTGCGCGGGAGAATGAGTACACCGTTGAGGAAGTCGACATGGCCGTACACGCGCATCCCACACTCTCGGAGGCCGTCGCCGAAGCGGTGCTCGACTCGCTCGGCCGCGTCATTCATACCTAGTCGTGGAAGGAAACGACCCCGTTGGGGGGGCGATCGGCAGCATCGGTGCCGGCGCGTCCGCCGGCGCTTCCGTCATCACGGCAAGCCTGATCGTTTTTCGATTCCTAGCGGGTGACGGTGCGGGACTCAATCAAAACGAACAGTTCACCATCATCACTATCGGCTTGGTCGGTGGGGTGATCACTGCGATCGCCACCACGTTTAACTTGACGAGCAATATCACAGAACTGTGGCGACGGGCCGCGATCTCCGCCACAACCGTCTTTGCCACCGTGTTCTTGGCGGCGCTCTCCACCCCTATGGACATGCTCTTCGGTACGGTGGGTCTGGCCGCCTATCTCGTGATCTTGGTTGGCGTGGCGTTGTACTCCGGCGCCAAGGCCAGAGCCGCAACCGGTCCATGAGCGCCGATCTCCTCGTGGTTGGGCTGGGCCGAATGGCCTATAGCGCGGCGCTGGATCTTCAGCGCACGCTTGCGGAGGCACGTATTGACCGCACTGTCGACCGCGACATGCTGCTGCTGGTAGAGCACCCGCCCGTCGTCACGCTCGGTCGATCGTTTCAACGCAAGCACCTTCCGACACCACCCGAGGAACTCGAACGGCGCGGCATCGAACTCTTCGATATCGAGCGTGGCGGTGACATCACCTTTCACGGACCAGGCCAACTCGTTGGGTATCCGATCTTCGACCTGACCGAGCACAAGCCGGATCTGCACCTGTTCCTGCGACAGATCGAGGAATGTGTGATCAAGACGGTGGCGGACGCGGGGATCAGGGCCGAGGGCCGGGAGGGCCGTACCGGCGTATGGGTGGAAGACCGAAAACTCGCGAGCATCGGCATCCACGTGAAAAAATGGGTGACGTGGCACGGATTCGCGCTCAACGTCCTCACCGATCTCTCTTTCTTCGATCTCATCGTCCCCTGTGGTATCGACGAGGTCGTGATGACCAGCATGCAAAAGGAACTACAGGAACGCGCGCCGCGCGATCTATGGGCCCGGACGTTAGATGGGATTGTCTTGGGGTTCTGCGACGTCTTTGGACAGACGCCGCAAGCGGTGACAGTGGCAGACCTAAAAGCGGTTGTAGGAGCAGGGAGTATGGAGTAGGGTGTAGGGTGTGGGGTGTAGGGTGTAGAGTTTGGATTCTCAGAATCACTACACCCCACACCCTACACCCTAACTTCCCATCAATTCAAAAAACCTGCCGAAGACCCGAACGCCCTTCCAGAACTGCTCGACCGCGAGTTTCTCATTCGGAGCATGCAAACGGTCGTCGGGTAATCCGATGCCGGCCAGCATGACGGGCGCTCCGCGCTTCGCGAGGGCGGGCACGATCGGTATCGACCCGCCTGACCGAATCGGAACCGCTTCCCTTCCTTCGATCTCACGGAAGGCCTGTCGCAAAAAATCGAACGGCCTCGCCGACACGTCGGCGAGCACCGGGTCGGCGCCGTGTATGAGATCGACCGAGGCTTTGGCGTGCGGTGGCGCGAGTTCCTTCACCCGTTTGCGAAGCTGCCGTTCGACGGTTTTGAACCTCTGTTTGGGAACCAATCGCAAGCTTACCTTCGCGGCCGCAACCGCCGGAATGACGGTCTTCGCTCCTTCGGCGGTAAAGCCGCCGGTGATCCCGTGAATCTCCAACGTGGGCAAGGCCCATATTCTTTCCAATGGTGTGTACCGCTTGAGCCCGGTAAGCGCGCGTGATCCAACTTCGTTCCGCAGGTATGACCGCTCACTAAACGGCAAACGGTTCCATGCATCGCGCTCGGCTTTCGTCGGCTTCACAACCGCCTCGTACAATCCTGAAATTCTGATCTTGCCGGCAGGTGATTTCAGTTGCGCAAGAATGTGCACCAACGTCTCGTGCGCGTTCGGGGCAACACCACCGTACAATCCAGAATGGAGATCCCCATCCAAAGTCCGCACGGAGATCTCGCAATAGCAAATACCGCGCAGTGCAGTGTAGATCGCCGGCCACCCGGGCGCATAGTATGGCATGTCGGCGACGAGTACCGCGTCGGCATCGACGCGCTCGGGTTCACGCCGCAGCAAATCCGTCAACACTTCACCGCCCGACTCTTCTTGACCTTCGATGAGAAACCGCACGTTGACCGGCGGCGAACCGTTTCGCGAAACCGCCTCGAACGCTTTCACGATCGAAAAGACCTGTCCCTTGTCGTCGGTGGCGCCCCGGGCGTAAATGTTTCCGGCGCGGATTGTTGGGTCGAACGGTGGTGTCTCCCACAAATCCACTGGATCGGGAGGCTGGACGTCGTAGTGGCCATAGACCAAAACGGTCGGCTTTCCCGGAGCGGGCGGTCCTTCCGCCCACACGACGGGATGGGTTTCACTTCCAAGCAGGGTCGTGTTCCGACAACCCAATCCCTTGAGGTGATCCGCAACCCACTGCGCAGCACGCCGGCAATCGGCGTTGTGATCCGGCAATGTGGAGATACTGGGAATCCGAAGGAACTCTTTGAGCTCATCCAGGACAGGCTTTTCGCGTTCGCGAATAAAGGCGTCGATGGTCATGAGCGTAATATGACCAAGAGTTCACCCATGGGTGAAGGGTCATCTGGTCATTGTTGGTACGCCGGGTATATTCGCCATCATGCGCACGACTTCGTCTTTTGAGATCTTTCCAAACGATGCCTCCGAGCGGGATCTGGCGAGGGCGCGATGGTTGCGGCGTGAAGGTCGGCTGGACGACGCGGAGAAAGCCTACCGAAAAGTCATGGAGGGTCAGCCCGGCCTACGTGTGAGTTGGATGGAATTGTTCGATCTGCTACGCCGGTCGAAACGAGCCACGGAAGCACTCGCATTGGCCGCCGACGCGGCGCAGGTCTTCGAGACGGAGGCCTTTCCCATCACGCTGAAGGGCGCCGCACTCATCGAGCAGGAGCGTTTTCACGAAGCACTCGAGGCGCTCGAGGATGCAGTCGCGCGCGATCCCAATCTCGCATTGACCTGGCATGAACTCGGCTATGCAGCCTACCGCATCGGCGACGGCACCAGGGCCCTGCTCGCCCTCGACCGAGCTTTCGCGTTGGAGCCCCACACCGAGACACTGACACTCCGCGGGCGGATCATTCGAGAAACGGGTGAGCTCTACGCCGCCACGGTCGCGTTCGAAGCCGCACTCCATTCGGCAACGCATGACGAGCAACGCGCCGAGATCGAGCACGAAGTGCTGGTCACCCAGCGACTCGGTGATTTCGCACCGCGGCGCCTCCGCGACTTGACGCCAGCGGAGCGCTGGTTTGCCGAGCACGGTACGGTCGTGCTCGCCGCTGAGAGTCCGGGAACAGCTCCGGCATCCGAAGAACTCGTTCTGGCGTTCGTAAGCTTAGCCCACGACCGTGATTGGGATTTCGGGCAAGTGGTGTCGGTGACAGACAACTCGCTCTCGCGGACAGTGGCCCAACGTTTTGGCCTACAGCTCCAAACGCTGGACATGTTCGACCCGGAACAAGTCCCTCTGCTATTTGCCGAGCGCCCCCCGTTCGACGACGCGCGTTGGCTGCAAGCGGTTGAACGCATCGGTGAAGAAGGGAAAGGAGCCACCTTTGTGGTGTGGCACCCAATTGACGGAGCACCCGACGCCGATGTCGTCGGGGGTCTCGAACAGAACGACACGCGTCTCGCACTCGGGATCGACCCGGCGAGTGCCATCGTCATGGCACAGCACCCACTGGCGCGGGTCGCAGCACGTGGGTTGATTCCTCCCTTGTCCACGCTGCAATCCGAGTAACGGCTCGAACTTCCGGGGATGGCCCGTCCCGTTCAATGATCAGGAAGCCTCCATGACGTCATCGCAAAACGATCGCGAACGAGTCAGTACGAACATCATCGTCGAGAATCAGTTCGAGACGGCCGCCAACCTGATTGGGTTGGACCCCTCCATGCAGCTCTTGCTGAAGACACCGTTCCGTACCGTGTCCGTCGAGGTCGCGATCCGCATGGATGACGGCCGTCTGGAGGTGTTCAACGGTTACCGCGTACAGCACAATGGCGCCCGGGGCCCGTGCAAGGGCGGGGTGCGATACCACCCCGAGGCGGACGAACAGGAGATCATAGGTTTAGCCACCACGATGACATGGAAGACCGCCCTGCTCGACATTCCGTTTGGTGGCGCCAAGGGCGGCGTGCAAGTCAAGGCGCGCGATCTCTCCAAGCGCGAGCTGGAGGCCATTACACGGCAATTCACGCGACGCATCGCGCTGCTGCTGGGTCCCTATCGCGACATCCCCGCACCCGACATGAATACCAACCAGCAAACCATGGCGTGGATGTTGGATGAGTACTCGGCCAAGTACGGCTATACTCCCGCCGCGGTCACCGGCAAACCCGTTGCACTGGGCGGCTCCCTGGGTCGTGAGGAAGCAACCGGGCGTGGTGTCATGCTTATCATGAAGAATTATTCACGCGACTTCGGGATCCCGATCAAAGATGCACGCGTGGTGATTCAAGGCTTCGGGAACGTGGGAGCGCATCTTGCGCTGTTCCTTCACGAGCTGGGCGCCAAGATCGTGGCGGCCTCCGACGTATACGGCGGCCTGCACAACGAAGACGGCCTCGACATCCCGGCGTTGTTCGAACACACGTACAAGCAGCACAAACCCGTTGCCGAGTTCGACGGTGGCGACAAACTGATCAACCCCGACGATGTCATCTGGAATATTCCTTGCGAATGGCTCGTTCCAGCCGCCCTGGGCAGCGTCATTACGAAGGAAAAGAATGCCAACACCATCGACTGCAAGGTGGTCGTCGAAGCGGCCAATAGTCCGATCACACCAATCGGCGATAAAATTCTCGAAGCGCGCAACATCCAGGTGCTACCCGATTTTCTCGTAAACGCGGGCGGCGTAGTGGTGAGCTACTTCGAGTGGACGCAGAACTTACAACAAGAGCCGTGGACCCTCGAGCAGGTCAATTCCGGACTGGAACGGAAGATGAATACAGCGTACGAAGTAGTTCGTGATTTGGCCGACGACAAAGGCGTCCCGTGGAGAACGGCGGCCTTGGCGATCGCGTTGCAGCGGGTGGCCGACGCAGAGGCATTACGCGGCGGCCGTTGAGCGGTCGGCTAAATCGCGATACGTAAGCCGATGCGGCGTGACGGATCGTTGAAGAGGTCATTCGGATCGTACGCGAAGTCGATATCCATCGCTCCAAGCTCGAGTGACGCACCGTAGGTCACCCCGGCTCGTGTGGTAGGCTCCTGCCGCGTGCCGTACCCAAACCGCCCCACCACACCGACCCCACTCACCACGATCCCTCCCTCTCCACCAAATACGAATCGCTGCTTCCGTCCTGCCAGCCACTGCCACTCGATGGTCGACAACAGTCGAAACGTGCCCTGGGGATCGACATAGTTCATCGTGAATCCAAAACGAGTCATGCGCGACATGCGGAGGCTTGAGGTGTTCGACCAGTTGCCGCCAATGTTCTGCACCGAGAAGCCGATCGCCATGATGTCGAAGAAGGCGATTGCCATACCGATATCCGCGCTGTACCCGGTTTCCGATACGCCGTCGATTTCCCGACTCACCCATTTCCCCGAGCCGCCGATCGCGATGAGCCCGAACCGGTACACGAGAGACCCCACCGCCAGAAGCTCGCCGGCGTCGACGGGAGTCCCCGCCGGAGTGGTAAAACCACCCGTCGGACCCGGTGAGTTGTCAAAATCGAAGTAGTTGACGCCAAACCCGAGATCGAACTGCCGCAACCGCCAACCGATCGCTGCCGTCGACAACTCGCCGGCAAACGGACCCGATTGCAACGCGCCCTCCACTGCTACGTGGCGAATGGTCGCCAATCCCGCCGGGTTGAAAAAGATCGCGCCAGCGCTTCCCACGAGCGCAACTCCCGCCCCATTGAATCCGGCAGACCGAATCGACGCCGGAAACTGCAACACGACTGGCTCTTGCAGGTTGACCGCTTGAGCAATGGCCGCGGCTGGTACACCCAGCAGGTGAACAAGACATGTCACCACACCGAATGCCACACTTCTCTTGCTCCTCATCGAATCCTCACCACAGTCAGTCGCGGCACGGCATTCACCAAAGCCTGGCCCGATGGCTGGGTAAACATCACCGTGAAACCAGGGTCGTTCGGCGGTTGGACGACCTCGTAGTAATCTCCCGATCCCGCTCGCAGGACACCCGAGCGATCGAATCCCGTTGGCGTCAATGACCGCGGAACGATGGGATACGCCCGCGGAAACCGATCCTCGAGCTGCTCGTTGAAACCCCCGAAGGTGGTACGAAAACTCCAGATTTTGTATCGCAACCTATCGGGCTTCGCCGCGTCGGCAAGAATAGAGTCCGGAAGGTCTGAAACCCAATTGGCCAGGAACCACTCCGTAAGCAGCTGCTCAAATGCGGCACCCGTGACGGCCTCCACGTTGTTCGAACCCGTCAACCGCGTCTCCGACATCCGACGCACCACGTCCTCGCCGTATTGATCCACGACCCACCGTAGGAACAGCCAGCCCGCACCACGTTCCTCCCGCGTACCTGTGCCCTCCTCCGCGATCACGAACACCGACGCCGGGTCGAAGAGGTAGTCGTACGCGTTGATCAGATTCCCGACGGCAAAACGCTGGAAGCGGGCCTCATCTCCCAGCTCGTTGAAGTGGAGCGCCGCTAATTCTTCCGACAAGTGTGACAATCCCTCATTCAACCACAAAGCCTCCGCCGTCCCCGCGCGGAGAATGACGTGTTGGTGGAAGCTGATCATGTGCTGGAACTCGTGGATGAACGTTGCGCCCACTTGTCGGCGTACCTGATCGACGCTGAATTCACAAGAGAATTCACCCTGCGGATCGGGCACGATCGAGTAGAATACCTCCGCCTGGTTGGACCGTGGGTCGCTCGCGCTCCCCGGGTTGATGTCGAGCGCGAGAAAGAAGCCCGCGATGAACGACACGTTACAAGACGACGCCTCCGTCAGTTGATTCACGACGGGCGTGAGGAGAATAGCCACGCGGCCGTCCCCATCAATATCCGACTCGGCCCCAAACGCGCGCGTTCCAACGCTGTATAAGTCGGTGTCGAACGTCTCGCCGAGTTCTTCAAACTCCTCCTGGTCGAGCCCGCCGGAGGGCGCTGCGAGATCCTGATAGATCACAGCGTGTTCCCCCACGTACATCGCTTTTCCGCGCACGGTGGCGAACTCGCCGGAGCAACTCGTATTTGCACACACTCGGAACACGCGCTCCACGCCGGGTTTGATGATGCCCGCCGCCGGCGCTTCGCGAATGGTCGTTCCGCCGGATGGCGGAAGCATGCCCCATTCCCGCTCCAACTCCCGGAGCGTGTGATGAAACCGATCGGCGAGAGAAAGCCCGCGCCCTGTTGCGGGGTCATCGCTTGGCGCAGTGGGCGGAGCGGCCCCGGTTCCGCGCAGCCGGTACGCCGCCGAATCTCCGGGAAGGCCCGATGCAGACTGTGCGGCCACAAGGTACTCCGCACCACCCGGACCCGCCGCGGGGAACGCCGCGCATCCCGCGAGCGCGGCGGGAGACAGGGACAGATACTCACCGACTTGGAGGGCGATCGTGCCGGCCCCGCCCGTGAAATCACCGAATACCGGATCCGAGCTCGCGGTTCCCACAACAGCCCGGATCGCCACCTGACCCGTTGTGAGGCATGCGGGAATGGCCACGGTGGCGGTACTGCCGTCTCCTGCCACCGAAACCGGCACAACGAGCACGCCACCCACCTGGAATCCGGTCGCCACATCGAGGTTGCTCCCACTTGCCACCACTTGATCGCCGGCGGCGAATGTTCCAGGCGACACTCCGGTCAGCGAGGGCGTTCTCGTAGCCGTGACCGTGAAATCGGCCGACCTGGAAGCGTCGGCGGCGAGTTGCGCCCGCACCGTCGTCGTCCCTTCGATCCGGCCGAGTCTGATCTCGACCTCGGCCAAACCCTCTCCGTTCGATAGCGTGACCGAATCGCTCAACGTTGCCCCCACACCCGGTTCGGAGACGATGGACCACCGCACTGCGGCCCGCACCGACGCGCTCCCGTCTTCGGCTTGAACCGTCACACGCAAGGCCACTCGGCTCCCGCCAGGGGCCTGTTGCTGATCGGTATCGGGCACCCGCTCAATCGAGGACGGCGCCAACCCGGCATCGGTGAGGCATCCGGCAGCCAGCACCAGGGCGACCGGAGCCGCGGGGAACAAACGTCGAATCATCGCTTTCCTTGTCATCGCGCATCACGAGAGGCGCACCCGGTCATCGCGGACGGGATGTCGCATAAATGCTTTTGTATCAACAACATACGGTCGCCACCCTTGTTTTGACAAGCCGGCCCAGCCTCGGTAGCTTTCGAGCATCGAGAGCCAGCCGACGGGCACGAATTGTTCGTGCCCGTACTCTTTCCGGCCCCCAACTTCCCATGGCACCGTGAGCTTCGTCCACCTCCATACGCATTCCGAATACTCGCTACTCGACGGGGCCAACCGGATTCCCGATCTGATCGCGCGGGTACGCGATCTTGGAATGGACAGCCTGGCCGTGACCGATCACGGCAATCTCCACGCGGCGTGGACTTTCTACGAACAGGCGAAGGAAGCCAAAATCCGACCCATCTTGGGATTCGAGGCGTATGTCGCATTCGGATCACGCCACGCGCGCGAACGCGTCGAGGGTGCGCCGGCCAACTATTCGCATCTCGTTCTGCTCGCGAAAAACAACACGGGATACAAGAACCTCATCAAGTTGTCGTCGATCGGATTCGTGGAAGGATTCTACCGTCGTCCGCGTATCGACCGGGAGACCCTCGCCCAATATCGCGACGGAATCATCTGCCTCGCCGCTTGTCTTTCCGGAGAGGTCGCATTGTGGTTACGGAACGGAAATTACGAAGAGGCGAAGCGCTCGGCCGAGTGGTACGCGTCCAACTTCGGGTCCGGCGGGTATTGGCTCGAGGCGCAGGACCACACCATCGATGACGAAAAGGTCGTCGCCAACGGTATGTTCGAGCTGGCCCGGGACCTCGGCTTGCCGGTCGTGGCGACGAACGACGCACATTACCTCCGTCGCGAAGACGCCACGGCCCACGACGTCCTTCTAGCGATCGGCATGGGCAAAGATCTCGACGACCCCAATCGATTCCGCTTCAAAGGTGAAGAGAGCTACGTCAAGTCAGAAAAAGAGATGCGCGCGTTGTTTCCGGATCATCCGGACATCATCGATGAGACCCAACGCGTGGCCGATCTCTGCGAGCTCGACTTCGAGAAGCGGTACTACGTTCCGGAATTCCCACGTCCTAAAGAGTATGCAACCGACAACGATCTTTTGGTCGAACTGGCCACACGCGGCGTAGAACAAAGATACGGCAAGCCCCTTTCGAACGAGATCCAGAAGCGGCTGGACTACGAACTTGGCGTGATCACAAAAACCGGATACGCCGGTTACTTACTCATCGTTCAGGATTTCATCCAGGCCGCGAGAGACCGAGGCATCCCCGTGGGACCCGGGCGCGGGTCGGCCGCCGGTTCGATCGTTTCGTACGGACTCGGCATCACCGATATCGACCCCATCGCGTTCGATCTACTCTTCGAGCGGTTCCTCAACCCGGAACGCATATCGATGCCGGATATCGACGTGGACTTTTGCTTCGAGCGTCGCGGTGAGGTCATCGAGTACGTCCGCGAGCGTTACGGCCGCGACAGCGTCGGGCAGATCATCACGTTCGGAACGCTCAAGGCACGGGCAGCCATCCGTGACGTCGCCCGCGTGTTGCGGGTGCCACTCGGTGAAACCGACCAGATCGCCAAGCTGATCCCTTCGGGTCCTGCGTATTCGCTGTCCGTGGCCGAGGCGGCCGCGAAGATCCCCGAGCTGAAAGAATTGGCACGATCGAACGAAAACATCGCTCGTTTGCTCGACCTGAGCCAACGCGTCGAGGGCCTTTCGCGTCACGCCTCGGTGCACGCCGCAGGCGTCGTCATCGCGCCGGGACCTTTGGACGAGTACGTGCCGGTATGCACGCCTCCCCAACAGCGCGGCGCGGCCAAAAAGGGTTCCGCCGAGGATTCGATCATCACGCAATACGACATGGTCGCACTCGAGCACGCGGGCATGTTGAAGATCGATTTTCTCGGACTGAAAACCTTGACGGTCATCCACGATACCTGTGTCATGGTCGAGCACCGGCACGGCGTGAAAATCGACCTCGACGGACTGGACTTGGATGACCCCGACGTCTACAAGATGCTGCGTGAGGGTCATACGGCCGGCGTGTTCCAGTTCGAGTCGCCGCTCGGTACCGACATGCTGCGTCAACTCGGCGCCGACCATTTCGACGATCTCGTGGCAACCAACGCGTTGGTGCGGCCGGGTCCACTCGACTCCGGCATGCACCATGTCTACATAAAACGGAGAAAGGGTCTCGAGTCCGTCACCTACCCACATCCCGAGCTCGAGACGGTACTCAAACCGACGTACGGGGTCATCGTCTATCAAGAGCAAGTGATGCAGATCGCACATGTGCTCGC
>JAPULP010000344.1 GCA_027294815.1 Gemmatimonadota bacterium
TTCGGCAATCTCGAAACCGTTCTGGCCGATTCGGGTGACAGCACGAAGTGCCGCCGCGGATCGCGTAGCTGTTACGCGTTCCGCGCTCCGACGGCGTACGCCGAAACGCTGAAGCGATTCGGTTTCGATCTGCTGTCGGTCAACAACAACCATGCAGGTGACTTCGGTGACCACGGTCGCCGAGCCACCGTCGAAGCCCTCGATCGGGCCGGGCTCGTCCATGCCGGTTCCGAGTCGGGCATCGCGTCGTGGGAGACGCATGGACTCCGCATTGCCCTCATCGCGTTCTCGACCGGCGACGGTCCCTATCGGGTTCAGGAGATTGGGCGGGCTCGTGAGCTGGTCGCTGAGGCCGATCGGGCACACGACCTCGTGATCGTTTCGTTCCACGGAGGAGCGGAAGGCGTGGGAGCCACCCACGTCCCAAAGACCATGGAACGGGCGTACGGCGAGGAACGGGGCGACGTGTACGCGTTCGCTCGGGCCACGGTCGATGCGGGCGCCGATCTCGTGCTGGGGCACGGCCCGCACGTCGTGCGTGCCATGGAGATCTATCGCGGACGTCTGATCGCGTACTCACTCGGCAACTTTTCGGCTTGGCACGGTTTCAACCTGCGCGGGCCATTGGGATTGAGCCTCGTACTCAACGTGACACTCTCGATCAACGGCGTCGTGACGGCCGCTGAGATCAACCCCGTGTTCCTCGAAGACCCGGGCGTCCCCACACCAGATTTGGAACGCAGAGCAATCGACATCGTCAGGCGCCTGTCAGAGGAGGACCTGGGCACGTCGATCTTCGACGCAAGGGGGCGGCGGCCGGGGCGGGGGCGGCCCTAATCGCCTCGCCAGCCGGTTTGCGCAGCAGTATGTTCAGAGAACCGTTCTGCATGGCAGGAGCCACCCATGACATACCATGACCGTCGCCGGTTCCTCGGCTTGCTCGCTGGTGGCATCGCCACCGGCGCGACGATGCCCCTCCCCCTCCCCCACGGCACCACCGCGTTATCACCCCGCGCTCGATTCGACCGTCTCTCGCGAGCCGCACAAGACGATGACGAGGCGTTCTGGCAACTCGTCAAGCGGGAATTCCCCGCCAGGCCCGGTCTGGCCATGATGAACGCGGCCAATCTCTGCCCCTCACCGTTTGTGGTCATCGATACAGTCACCCAACTGACCCGCGATATCGACGCGGACGTGTCATTTCAGAACCGCAGCAAGTTCGGCGCTCTTCGAAATCAAGCACGGCAGGGTTTAGCAACCCACCTCGGCGCCGATCCGTCCGAGATCGCCATCACGAGGAATACCAGCGAGGGCAACAACACCGTGGTCAACGGCGTGACACTGGGCCGCGGAGACGAGGTCCTTCTGTGGGATCAAAACCACCCGACGAACAACGTCTCGTGGGACGTCCGTGCCGAACGGATGGGTTTTGCGGTCAAACGGGTAACGACATCGGCGGAGCCGAAATCTGCGAGCGAGCTAGCCGAGGTATTCGCCGACGCCCTCACGCCGCGCACCAAAGTGCTTTCGTTCAGCCATGTCTCCAACGTCTCCGGCATTCGTCTGCCGGCGCAGCAACTTTGCCGTCTGGCACGTGAACGCGGGATCATGACGCTGGTCGACGGGGCACAAACCTTCGGCGTGCTTCGTGTGAACCTGCACGAGATGGGTTGCGATTTCTACACCGGCAGCGCACACAAATGGTTCGTGGGACCCAAAGAAGCGGGGGTTCTCTTTGTCAAAGAAGACCGCATCGCGGACCTGTGGGCGAACGACGTGGGCGTTGGGTGGCAGGGCGCCATCCGCAACGGAGCTCAGAAATTCGAAAACCTGGGCCAACGTGATGACGCCTGCCTTGCCGCGACCGGTACCGCGGCGGAGTTTCACGCGACGATCGGCGTTGACCGCATCGACAAGCGAGTCAAAATGCTCGCGACGACCCTGATCGAACAACTTCAAGACCGCATCCCGGGCGTCACCTTCACGACTCCATTGGATCCCAATCTCCGAGCCGGCGTGGTCATTTTCGGCATCCCCGGCGTCGATCCCGGCGATCTGTACAACCGATTGTATACAGAGTTCCACATAGCCGGGGCGCGCCGTGCGACCGGCGTCCGGCTGTGTCCCCACCTGTACAATACGATGGATGAGATAGATCGGGCGGTGTCCGGGGCCGCGGCGATAGGGGGAGCGTAGGCGCGCTTCGATGCCCCCGGTGCCCCTGTGCCCCTGTGCCCCGAATGATCCCGGAGGCGACGCGCTCAGTAGCAGATCGCACAAACCCGTCAATGGGCCCAAAGTCCTACTAGACACGAAAAACCCACAGACCTAACTTTGATTTGTTCACCTATTTTCCTGGATAAACCTTAGACAATCGTTGGGTCAATTGGACAAGAACTCTACAAACGCTGAACCAAAGCACCCAATACAGGTCGTTTCCAGACGTACCGATCTGAGCGCCGACGTGCTTCGCGCGTGGGAACGGCGTTACAAGGCGGTACAACCGCCGCGCAGCCCATCCGGACGGCGCCTCTACTCTGATGACGACATCACGCGTCTGCGATGGCTGAAGCGGGCTACCCTGGCGGGACGCAGCATTGCTCAGGTCGCCGGTTTGCCCAATGAGAAGCTCCGCGAACTGGTTTCGTCCGACATCACCACCGATCGCGGAGGCACGGCCACATCCCCGCCCATCTCGGACCGCGCCAATGCGGAAGAGTATGCGGATCGGGCCCTTGCGGCGGTGGGACAGCATGGTGCGAGCGAGCTGCACAGCACGCTGCTGGCCGCGTCGGACGCGTTGGGAGCCCGCACCGCCGTCGAGCGCGTCCTCTTGCCCTGCATCACGAGCATGGCGCAGTCGTGGACCGACAACGACCTCGCTTTGGCGGCACATCACATCTCATCGGCACTGACGCGGTCGCTGCAAGAGCGAGAGATATCTGATTAGGCACTGATGCGACGGGGGGAGCTACCCTCGTCGCTCACTCGTGGGTTGCGGCCCGGACCTCGGCGACCAGCATATCCACACCTACCCTGTTGAACCCACCCTCCGGTATGATGATGTGGGCCCATCGCTTGCTGGGCTCGACGAACTCCAGGTGCATAGGCCGCACGGTCTCCAAATACTGCTCGAACACCGCATCCGCATTACGGCCCCGCTCGGAAACATCTCGTTCCAAGCGCCTCATTAGACGTAGGTCGGAGTCCGCATCGACAAAAACTCTGATGTCCAGCAGATCCCGTAACTCCGGCTCGGCGAGGATCAGGATCCCCTCCACAAGCACCGCTGCCCGCGCGGCTATTTGTACGGTCTCGGACCGGCGCGTGTGGTTGGCAAAATCGTATACGGGCCGTTCGATGGAGCGCCCAGCTCTCAGCTCGCGGAGGTGCTCGACAAGCAGCGACGTCTCGAGTGCGTCGGGGTGGTCGTAATTGATCTTGAGGCGGTCTTCCGGGGGAACGGAGCTGCGGTCGCGGTAATACGAGTCGTGCTGGATCACCGTCACACGGTCCTCGCCCAACGCATCGACCACGCGCTGCACCACCGTCGTCTTACCGGAGGCGGTCCCCCCGGCGATTCCCACAATGATTGGCTTGTT
>JAPULP010000345.1 GCA_027294815.1 Gemmatimonadota bacterium
AGCGACCACGAGCGCGCCACCGCAACGCACCGCCGTCGGGCTAACGGCCGGAATGGCCGCCGCTGGCCACGTGAATGACACCAATCTCATCATCCTGCGGTACTGCGTAGTCTGTCACAACGACGTAGCCAACACGGGAAACCTGTCGTTACAGACGTTCGACGTGGGTGCGGCGGAACAAAACGCTGAAATCGCCGAGAAGATGATCCGCAAATTGCGCGCGGGCATGATGCCACCTCCGCCCATGCCGCGCCCTGGCGGCGACACGCTCACCATACTCGTGACCGCGCTGGAAACACGGCTCGATGAAGCAGCAGCGCGTAATCCCAACCCCGGTAGTCGGACCTTTCAAAGACTCAATCGCGCCGAATACGCCAGCTCGATTCGCGACTTGCTCGAGCTCGACATTGACGCAGGAGACTACCTGCCACTCGACACGAAGAGCGCCAACTTCGACAACATCGCCGACGTCCAGTTGCTTTCGCCGACGCTGATGGACGCGTACTTGCGCGCCGCGAGTGAAATCAGCCGGATGGCCGTCGGTGATCCGAAAGTGACGCCGAGCGAAGCACAATACCGGGTCTCGCGATGGGCCTCGCAAACGGATCGCGTCGAAGGTGCACCCTATGGCACGCGCGGTGGAATATCCGTCGTCCACCACTTTCCCGCCGATGGCGAGTATGTCTTCAGGGTCTCATTCCACCACGAGACAACCGGCGCGCTGTTTGGCAACGGGCGCGCGGCGCTGCATACGGCGGAGCGGCTAGAGCAAATCGAGATTTCCATCAATGGCGAGCGGACGGCCCTCCTCGATGTCGACAGGTGGATGCACACGTCCGACCCCGACGGCGTCGAGATGCGAAGCCACCCCATCTTCGTGCGGGCGGGTCCGCAGAGAGTGACCGCTGCGTTCATCAAGAGGCTCGAGGGGCCGGTGCAAGATCTCGTATCGCCGCACGACTGGTCGCTGGCCAGCACCAGCATCGCCGGAGCGTACGGTTTCACGAGTTTGCCACACCTGCGGGATCTGGCCATTACCGGACCGTACCACGCGACGGGTGTGTCGGAAACGCCGAGCCGTCGGGAAATCTTTACGTGCCGTCCGACATCCAAAGACGAAGAGCGGCCTTGCGCGAAGGCGATCCTTACCCGGTTGGAGACGCGGGCCTACCGACGAGATCTCACCGATCGTGACGTCGATGCTCTGATGTTCTTCTATGAGGAGGGAGCGGAAGAAGGCGGCTTTGAGGTTGGAATCAGGACCGCCCTCGAGGCAATGCTGGCCAGTCCCCATTTTGTGTTCCGCTTCGAGGAGCCGCCCGAGGACGCCGAACCCGGCAAAAACTACCGCATCAGTGATACGGATCTGGCGTCGCGGCTGTCGTTCTTCCTGTGGGCTGCCCCGCCGGACGACGAACTGTTGGCGGTCGCGCGACAAGGAAAGCTCTCGAACCCTGCCGTGCTCGAGGGCCAGGTGCGGCGGATGCTGGCCGACCGCCGTTCGGACGCGCTGGGTCCGCGATTCGCGGCTCAATGGCTCCGGTTGCAAGATCTGGAGAGAATCCATCCGGACGTGCGCAAGAACCCCGACTTCCACGACCAGCTCAAGGAGTCGATGCGGCGCGAAACGGAGTTGTTCTTCATCAGTCTGGTCAACGAAGACCGCAGCGTACTCGAGCTGTTCACAGCGGACTATACGTTCGTCGACGAACGCCTCGCGAAACACTACGGCATGCCGGATGTCACCGGAACACACTTCCGTCGGGTGACCTACCCGGACGACACACGGCGAGGGTTGCTCGGCCACGGCAGCATACTCACGCTGACATCGCATGCCAGCAGGACGTCGCCGGTGCTGCGCGGCAAGTGGGTCATGGAAGTCCTGCTCGGCACACCTCCGCCACCGCCACCCCCGGGTGTGCCGGACTTGGAGCAAACCGAAGAGGCCAAGGACGGCCGGTTGCTTACGACACGTGAGCGCATGGAGATGCACCGAAGTGATCCAGTATGCCAATCGTGCCACCAATTCATGGACCCGATCGGATTGGCGCTTGACAACTTCGACGTCTCGGGCAAGTGGCGCATCAAGGAAAACGGGATGCCGCTGGACACAAGAGGCCAGCTGTACGACGGAACTCCGCTAACCAATCCGGCCGATCTTCGAGAAGCATTGCTGAACCGTCCCGAGGCCTTGATACGAAACTTCACCACCAATCTCATGGCGTACGCGCTCGGGCGAAGAGTCGAGTACTATGACATGCCTACGGTACGCGCGATCGCTCGAGAGGCCGCCGCGAACGGAAACCGGATGTCGGCGTTCATCTTGGGAATCGTCGAGAGCCCAGCATTCCAGATGAGTCGGGCGCAATAATGAAGTACGGCCACAGATTGATCTTTTTCGGGCACGGATTGTCCCTTGAACGATTCCGCCAACGGGTTTTCTCCGAACAGATCTGTGTCCGAAGAGAATCAATCCGTGGCCGTCATTTCCTTTAGGAGAAGGCATGGAGTTCATAACCGGCAAACATCTGTCTCGCCGTACCGTCCTGCGCGGTCTAGGGGCGACGGTGGCACTTCCGTTCCTCGACGCCATGGTGCCCGCACGGCAACTGTGGGCCAAGACTGCGGCCCTGATCGACCGAACGCGCCTGGTGTGCATCGAGATGGTGCACGGAGCAGCCGGCAGCAACGAGTGGGGCGCAACCCAAAATCTGTGGTCACCAGGCGCTGTCGGCCGCGACTTCGATCTTGCCTCGAGCAGCCTGAAACCGCTGGAGCCGTTTCGCGATTACCTCACCATCATCAGCAACACCGACGTGCGAAACGCTGAAGCCTTTTCCCCACGCGAGATCGGTGGCGACCACTTCCGTTCGAGCGCGGTGTTCCTGACCCAATCGCACCCCAAGCAAACAGAAAGCTCTGACGTAAACGTCGGCACATCGCTGGATCAACTCTACGCGCAGCGATTCGGACAGGACACACCCATTCCGTCGATGCAGCTCTGCA
>JAPULP010000346.1 GCA_027294815.1 Gemmatimonadota bacterium
ACCCGGTTCCCAGGATGTCGTCGCCCAGGTAACCCGCGGCTTCGGCGTCGGAGATCGCCTGCTCCAGGATGGCTTGGGTCTCGGGATACTCGTACCGGAGATAGATGAATCCGCGCGTCGCGCCGGTGGCATACGCCGCGATCGTCATGCCCTCGAGGACGCCGTGCGGGTCGTAGTCGAGGATCGCGCGATCCTTGAAGCATCCCGGCTCGCCTTCATCGGCGTTGCAAACGATCGTCTTGGGCTCGCCGGGCGCGTCGGCCACGGCGTTCCATTTGGTACCCGTGGGGAATCCCGCCCCCCCACGCCCTGCGAGCTTGCTGTCGGAAACGAGTTGAATCACCTCGCGCGGTGACATACTCGAGATCTTCTCCAAACCCTGATAACCGTTGGTTCCTCTGTACCCCTCGATGGTTGCGCGGTTGGGCTCACGAATGCCGGAGAACACGCACTCTTCGATTCCTCCCGGGTTGGGCGGTGGAAGCGGAGACTGCCGTGGCTCCAGGGACTTGGCCGTCGTACCAATGAGTACATCGCCGCCACGCAGCACGGGTATGGGCTCGTCACAGCGACCGGCACAGGGCATGGGGGTCGCGTTTTGCTCCTTCAAAGCCTCGAGCATCTCGTTGCCGCCTCGAAGACGACACACGGGTCCGGTGCATACGCGTAGCGCACCGATGCCGCTAGGTGCGTGTGTGCCTTCTTCGCGGCGGGAAAAGTGATGGTAGAAGGTGATCGTTCCGTAGAGATCGGCGATTGGGATCTTCAGGGCCTTGGAGATCTCCTTCAAGGCCGCGTCGGACAGAAATCCGTCACGTTCGTGAAACGCGTGCAGCAGCGGCAGCAGCGGTGCCGGTTCGTCGCGCCATCGTTGGGATAACTCTTGATCTGTCGGGATAGTCATCAATTACTACACCATTACTCTCGGCATCCCGCGGCTGGTTCCGAGAGACAGTAAGGCCGCGGAACCCGAACTCGTGGGTCCGCGGCGCCAAATCCCTGTGCCGCAGGAAGATACGCGACCGAGCGGCGAGCGTCCAGACAAAAAACCCTTACGGTGAATCCAGCACCTCGGCGGAGGCGTCGGCCGAATCACCCGTCATCCACGACTCCAGAGATGGGTCGTTGCCACCGTGGTTGGCGTCGTGAATCCGTTGCAGGGCCGCCGCCCGTAGCTGAAGCTTGATCCGCCCGTAGGATGCGGCGGGCATCCGCGATCGCTCACGAGCCGCTTCGATGGCTCGTCCGAGCACCTCATCCGGCGCGCATAGCTCGTCGAGAATCCCCTTAGCGACGGCGTCCTCGGGCCCGAACAGTTTGGCCCCCAGTAGCATGATCCGCGTCGTAGCAGGGTCCAGTTCAGACTCTATAACTGCTTGTGCTGCAATAGGATACGGGATTCCGACGCGCGCGCCCGTAAGCCCGAAGCGATAGTCGCCGATGGGCCCCACGCGATAGTCGCAAGACAGAGCCAGAAGCGTCCCCGCGGCCACGCCGTGGCCGTTCACCGCCGCAATCGTGGGTCGTGAGATCCCGTAGAGTCGACCGACCATCCTGCCCAGGGTGAGGATCATGTCGCGTTGCTCGCTCTGGCTGTAACCGGGGACCACTTTGAGGTCGAGACCCGCCGAGAAGAAATCACCGGATCCGGTGAGCACCAATGACTTCGCATCGCTCGACTCGATGTCGGCCAGGGCGCGGTCGAGCTCGTGTGCCAGGGAGAGGTCGAAGGCATTCGCCGGAGGCCGGTCGAGGCGCACCACCGCCACGTCGTCGACCGGCTCGATATGGACGTGTGTTGCTGGCACGGGAGATCTCGTTGAATGGCGAGCGGCTAATATAGCCCTCCTTCCTTCCCCCTCCCCCCCGGGGAGGAGGGGGGAGGGGGGAGGGGAGGCAGGGGAGGCAGGGGAGGCAGGGGAGGCAGGAGAGGGAGAGAAGGCTCCGACCACCTGGCCGCTGCCCACTGCTGACTGCCCACTCCTTGCGGCATCTGCGCCGGCGCGAAACCTTCTCCTCGAATCTTTGGGTAGGAGTGGAACCGCTATGGACGTCGCAGCCACGGTGGCCGAGATCGAGCAAGGATTGCTATCGGAAGTGTCCGTCGACGACGGTTGGCGCCTCATCGAGCGCTTCTCGAGCCTGGTGCGGGAGTCGGGCATGCCCGACGAGCACACCGCGGCGGATTATATCGCAGCGGAACTGGAGCGGCTCGGTGTGGAGTACACCATGCACGAGCCGGACCTTTACTTGTCGTTACCGCGCGATGCGCGAGTCGTGGTACACGCGGAGGGGGAGGGGGAGGGGAAAGACGAATTTCGTGCCAAGCCACCGGCGTTTGCCGCCTCCACCGGAGCCGAGGGTGCATCGGGTCCAGGAGTTTATCTGGAAGTGCCGTCGATGCGGGATCTCGGCGAGATCTTCGCCGATAGGCATCAAGGCCGCAACGAGTCGGTTCGAGGCAAGGTAGTGGTGACGAACGGGTATGCGATGCCGGCGACGGTGGCGCGGTTCGAACGGGCGGGCGCGGTGGCCCAGGTGTACATCAATCCCGGAGAAAACATTCACTGGGGTATCTGCACGCCGATTTGGGGGACGCCCACCGGTGACAATCTGCAGTTCAAACCGAGTACACCAGTCGTTGCGGTCAACAAGCCCGATGGCGACGCTCTCGTGCTTGCGCTCTCCCAAGGCCAGTCTGAAGTCACCGTACATGCCCAACTCGACGAAGGCTGGTTCCCATGCAAACTTCCGGTTGCGACGATTGCGGGTGCATCTGACGACTTCCTTCTGGTGCACGGGCACTATGACAGCTGGGATGTGGGGATCGGCGACAACGCCGTGGGAGATGCCACGCTGCTGGAGCTGGCGCGCGTATTCCACTCCCAGCGCGATCGTTTGAAACGATCGTTGAAGATCGCCTGGTGGCCGGGGCACTCCACCGGACGCTACGCCGGCTCGACGTGGTTTGCGGACAAATTCGCGCTGGAGTTGCGCAAGCATTGCGTCGCCGCGGTGAACATCGACTCGCCGGGCTGCTGGAAGGCGAGTGCGTTCGAGGACGTGATGTGGATGGCCGAAGCGGATCAGCTTTGTCGTGATTCCATTAGCGCAGTGACTGGGCAGACGGCTGGGCGGCGCCGGCCCATTCGGGCGGGAGATTACTCCTTCAACCAAATCGGCCTCACATCCTTTTTCATGCTCCTTTCCAACATTCCCAACGAGGAGCGCAAGGAGCTTGGCTTTTATCCGGTCGGCGGCTGTGGTGGTAACGTCGCATGGCACACAGAGGACGATGTTCTCAACATCGCGGATCGGAAATATCTGGAGCAAGACCTTCGTGTCTACGTGACGGCTATCGGGCGGGCGCTGAATGGTGACGTTCTTCCCTTCGATCACCGGGAGGCGGCAAAGGAGATGGGTGCGGCTCTTGCCGAGTACGATCAGCAAGCGGCGGGATTGATCGACTTGTCGGCCGTCCATCAGGAGTTGGAGGCTCTTCAAAGCGAGCTGGAGTCTTTTTACGACGCCGTAGGTTCCGGAACTCTCGATGCCGCGATTGCGAACCGGACTATCACAGAGCTGTCCCGCATCCTCGTGCCGCTCAACTACGCTCGTGGCGCCCGCTTCGATCACGATCCGGCACTCCCGCTGGGGACCATTCCGGTGCTCGACAACATCGCGACGCTGCGATCTCTGGCAGACGCCGGTTCAGAACGCCTTCCTTTTGTAAGAGCGGAGATCGCGCGGGCCGTGAACCGCGTTGCCAACGCACTGTACGAGGCCACGGAGTTGGTCCGCGGGCACCGGTGAACGCAGTGCTGGGCTTGGTAACGGTCGTTCTGACTGCTGCAGTGCAACTCGTTTCGGTAACCATCGACGTGGTGACGGAGCCGAATCGGGTGGTGATCGACGGCAGTTACGTCTATCGGGCACAGCCGGACTCGGTGCGGTTTGTCCTTGCGAAGTTCCGTGGGCAGTCGGTCCGGATCACGCGCGGCGACTGGCGTCTCCGTGAACGGGACGGCCTGTCCGAATTGGTCTTGCCAGGATCCGGATCACCGTTCGATGTGCAGTACACGATCGATGGTCCGGTTGCGCGCATCCCGCTTTTCGTACCCGACACGCCTACGGAATCTGGTGGGAAGCCAATAGCGATCAGGGTGCGCGGCGTCGGCGATGTTTCCCTGCGAGATGTCTTTCCGCGATTCCGAGAGAGTGGCGGCGAGTTGCTGGCAGAGCTCGACAATGTCCCAAGTGCAATTTGGTTGCCGAGTCGCCGTACTCTTTCCACCAACCGCCTAGCGGACCTTGCCGTGATCGTTGTGCTCGTGATGGGTACGGCCTTGTGGTTGCTCTGGAATCGTACAAGGCGCATTTCGGTCGCAAGGAATCCGAAGCTGTGACGAACACGTTAGCGGTCGTTCTTCTCGCATATCTGTGTGTCGTTCTCGGCATCTCGGTGTGGAGCGCGTTTCGCACAAAAACCGAGGAAGACTTCATCGCGGCCGGTAGAACCATCGGTCCCTTTGTGGGTGGTGCGGTTCTCGCGGCGACCCAGATCTCCGCTGGGACGGTGGTCGGAACCTTGGGGCGGCATTACCTGGGTGGGGTGTCGTGGTGGTACATCTGGTTTGGTGCGTGGGCCGGTTGGCTGGTTTCGGCGTTCTTCGTAGCACCGAAATTGCGACGCTTCGGCGCGCTCACCGTGCCGGATTACATCGCGGCACGATTCGGAAGCGAAACGGCCCGCGCGCTCGCGGCGATATTGATCGTGGTGTCGTACACGATCTATCTGGTAGCACAGTTTCAGGCGAGCGGGGAAATTGCACGAGTGATCTTTGGGATCCGGCCCTTGACGGCGATGCTCATCCTCGTCTCGAGTACCGCAGTCTACACCCTCCTCGGCGGAGTGCGCAGCAGTTCGTATATCGAGTTCTTGCAAACGTTGATCATGGTTGTGGGACTGGCCCTCGCCGTACCGGTCCTGCTGAGCCATGCCGGTGGATTTGCCCATGCAACGAGCTTCCTTCGGTCGCTCGACCCGCGCCTGCTGGGTTGGTATTACGGTCCGAAGGAACTCATCGCGTTTGGCGCCGCCTTTTCGCTCTCGATTGCCGCCGCCCCTTACGAAATGACGCGTTTCTACTCGATGCGCGACGAGCGCACGGTAAAGCAGGCCATCGCAGTCGCTATCGGTTTTCAACTCCTGATCGGTTTGAGCGTCCTCGCGATCGGACTGCTCACACGCGTGTTGTTCCCCACCTTGCCGTCGCCGGATCAAGCCAGCTCGGTGATGGCGTTCGAGGTGTTGCCGCCGCTCGTTGGGGCGTTACTGATCGTTGCCATGGTGAGCGCGATCATGTCTACGGTCAACTCGATTCTGCTGGTCACCGGTGCGTCCATCGCGCACGACCTCTACGGACGCTTCGTGCGACCGGGCGCGAGTCAAGGTCGGTTGGTGGCAGTGAACCGCATCGCGATCGTCGTGCTGGCGTTGATTCCGGTGTACTTCGCGCTTCAGGAGTTTGGCGACGTGCAGGCGATAGTCGTGGAGCAAGCGAAGTTCATCGCGAGTTTTTTCTTTGTGCCGGTGGTGATCGGGCTGAACTGGCGAGGTGGCACCGCGACGGGAGCGATCGCTTCGATGGTCGGTGGTTTCTTGGCGTGCCTGGTGTGGGAATTCACCGGCCAACGCGGCTTCTCGTCGCACGGCATCGACGCGGTGGAAGTCGGAGTGGTGATGAGCTTGGCGTTGTTCTTGATCGTGTCGCGCTACACCAAGCCGGTGCCGGCGGAGAACATCGCAATCTTTTTCGGGCCGACTCGTACGTCGGAGGGGCCAACAGCAGACGACTAGTCCAAAAAACCTCTGGCGTCCTCCGCAGCGACCGCGGAGGTGAACGGTGTGCGGTACTAGGTTGATTCGGCCGTCTGATTCAACTTACGCGCACCCAGCTGCCGGTCGAGCAAGAGCAACGCGGCCTGGTTGTTCCCAGCCAGCTTGAGCGTCTGGATGACCTCGTCGAAGATTCTCTCCTCTTCGATCTGCTCGGTGATGAACCACTGCAACTCGATTTGTGTGGCGTAATCCTTTTCTTTTAGCGCCAACTCATACAACTCGTTGATGTGACCGGTCACGCGCAACTCTTGCTGTAGCGCCTTTTCGAACACGTCGAGCGGTGACGAGAAATCGTCGGATGGGGCCTCGAGGCCGTACGCCACCGCGCGGCCGCGGCGGGCGTGTATGAAATCGAACAACCTCATTCCGTGAGCGATCTCTTCTTCATACTGGAGGCGCGTCCACTTCGCGAAACCCGGGAAGTTGGTGTGCTCGAAGTACGCGGTCATGGCCAGGTACGAGTGCGCCGAAAAAACTTCACGCTTGATCTGCTCGTTGAGGGCATCCTGAATTGGTTTGCTGAGCATCGCTTGATCCTTCGGGTCGCGAAATGTGCCAATGAATTAATGGGAAGGGCGACCGTGGCCGACGGCACGGTGGCCGGTGGAATATAGTCAAGATGGCGGGGAGGCAGGGGAGGCCGGGGAGGCAGGGGGTGCAGGGGGGCCCGGGGGCACAGGGGCAGCGGAGGCGGGAGAGGGAGAGGCACCGATTGCAAAATGGCAATTTGCAATTTGCGATCTGCAATCTGAAGTCGGCGAAGCCGTCAGTGTCCGGTTTTGGGACCGAAATCTCGGCATTGGCCGCGGCGAAGCTGGAAATCGCGGTTCCAGAAAGCTGTAAGTTGTTGTTATATATAGAGTTATCTGAACGGTTGAATCTGGCACGGCGATTGCACCGTAGGGAATATCATGACGAAGCTTGCTGGCGCCCGATTCCAGGCGGCCCTGTCCGACCGATACATCTTCGACCACGTGTTGGGACGTGGTGGGATGGGCACGGTCTATCTCGCCCGGGATGTGAAGCACGGACGCCAGGTCGCGATAAAGGCGCTGTCGCCTGAAGTGATGGAAGACGTCGGGGAGCGTCAGTTCTCACGGGAGATTCGCGTCACGGCGCAGTTGCAGCATCCGCACATCTTGCCCTTGATCGACTCCGGCGAGGCGGGCGGAGCGCTGTACTACGTGATGCCCTATCTCAAAGAGGGCTCCTTGCGGGATCTGCTCAATCGGAAAAAGCGGCTCCCGGTGCAGGAGGCCCTTTCAATAGTCAGCGATCTTGCTGAAGCGTTGGAGCACGCACACGAGACCGGGTTGGTGCATTGCGACATCAAGCCCGAGAACATCCTCATGTCGGCCGGACACGCGGTGCTGGCCGATTTCGGAATCGCACGCGCGCAGCATGTGCAGGGTCGTCCGTGGCGCGCCATGGTCGATTCGTCGGGCGGCACTCCGGCGTACGTGAGTCCGGAGCAGGCAACCGGAGATCATCTGGACCAGCGTAGCGACCTCTATAGCCTAGCCTGCGTGTTGTACGAGATGCTCACCGGTCGGGCGCCATTCGCGGCCGAATCCGATCAGGCAATGATCGCGCACCGGTTCACGAAGCCGGTTCCGCGCATCGACGAGCTGGTGCGCACGGTGCCGAGCGGCGTTTCGCTGGCCGTGGCGAAGGCGATGTCCGTCAATCCGCAGATGCGCTTCCAATCCATCGGTCGTTTCATGCGGGCCGTCGACTCCGAGTTCACGACGCAGCTGTCCGCGGTCGGTCGGCCGAGCCGGCGCTGGTCCGAAAGACTCGGGATTCTCGGTTTCCGCGTCGCGCACCGGTTCAGAAACTCTCCCAGCGCGGCTTGAACGCGGCGGCCGGCAGCGGCTAGGCCGATCCTCAAATCTTCAGATTTCATACGTCATCGTATTTGTGAAAAGGCGGACTAGTGTTCGGCCAACACACCCGTTTGTGCTATTGGACAGGATAGACAGGATACTATAGAGAGGATTTCCCTATCCTGTTCATCCTGTTCATCCTGTCAAAAAAGGCGTTGCTCCCTTGTCTTTCTCATATCCCGCCGGTTCGGCCGGCGCCAACGCCGAAGCCTACGTCCGCGGGCTTCTCGATCTTCTGGACGGGCGCGATCCTCTCGAGGTGCAGGCCCGGCTCGTCGAATCGCTGGAGCGAGCGATAGAGGGTCTCGACGACGCCCAGCTACGGACCCCCGAAGCGCCGAGCAAGTGGTCGGTCATCGAGGTCGTGCAACACTTCGCGGACATCGAGATTGTGTACGGGTATCGGTACCGGACGGTCCTTGGTGACGACGAGCCCGCGATCAGTGGCTTCGACCAAGATGGGTGGGCCGGCACGTTTCGATATCGTGAGGCTGACCTGAAGGCCGCCCTCGCGCAAATACGTCTCCTGCGCGAGAGCAATCTGCGGCTGTTGCGGACGTTGACCGATGAGCAGCGAGATCGTGTCGGGCACCACACGGAGCGTGGCCCCGAGAGCCTATGGCGTACCGCAGAGCTCGTCGCGGCACACGACCTCGTGCACCTGGCTCAGATCGAGAGAATCAAAGCCGCGATTCTCTAGTTGATCGAATTCGCCACCTGCATCTCCAGGAAGTCGATCAACAGGTTTGCCATCGCCCGCATCCCGATCGGAATCGAACCGTCGTCGGCTTGGAAGTCCGGCGTGTGGTGTCCTCCCGAGGTGGTTCCCGGCGCAACCATTCCCAGCCGGAAGAAGAATCCCGGAATCTCGTTTGCAAAGTAGGCGAAGTCTTCGCCGCCCATGGTGGGATCGATCATCTCCACCTTGTCCAAGCCGATCACCCGTTGCAGCGTCGGCGCCATTTGACGAGCCAGCGCCACGTCGTTGATGGTCGCGGGCGTGCCACGGTCGTAGTCCAACTCGTAGCTGCCGCCTGCGGCGGCGGTGATGCCCGCGAGGATCTCACCCATGCGGCGCTCGATGATGTCGCGCACTTCGGGGCTGTAGGTGCGGACCGTTCCCTCGAGGTAGACCTCGGCCGGAATGATGTTGAACCGGGTTCCCCCGCGCACGATGCCCACCGTGACGACGCTGGGCTCGAGCGGTGAAAGGTTTCTGGAGCGGATGGTTTGAAAAGCCATGATGGCTTGCGACGCGAGGACGATGGGGTCCACACCGAGGTCGGGATGGGCGCCGTGCGACTGTTTGCCTTTGACGTGGATACGAAACTGATCGACAGCCGCGAGTGCCGGACCTTCGGTGTAGCCGACTTTACCGAGTTCCATTTGCGCCAAAGCGTGTAGACCAAAAATGGCGATCGGACGGGGGTTCTCGAGCACGCCTTCCAGCACCATCAGATCGGCGCCGCCTTCTTCCCCCGGCGGGGGCCCCTCCTCGGCGGGTTGAAAGATGAACTTGATCGTTCCCGGTATCTGGTCCTTCATGGCGGCGAGGACCGACGCGACTCCCAACTGCACCGACGTGTGAATGTCATGCCCGCACGCATGGCTCACGCCCACTTCTTGCCCGAGGTAGGTGGTTCGCACGAGCGATTTGAAAGGGAAGGGCGTGTCCTCGGTTACCGGGAGGGCGTCCATGTCGGCCCGTACCGCTACGACCGGGCCCGGCCG
>JAPULP010000347.1 GCA_027294815.1 Gemmatimonadota bacterium
CAGGTGGAAGGACTCACGATCACGAACGAACGCCATCGGATGGCGCGCGAACTCCACGACACACTCGCGCAGGGGTTGGTGGGTTTGACGCTGCAACTCGAAGCGGCCGACTCCCATCTCACCAACGGTAGAGCCGGCAAGGCACATGAGATCGTGATGCAGACGATCACGAGGGGACGTGAGGCGCTGGCCGACGCCAGACGAGCAATCTACGACCTGCGGTCCGGCGACGGCTCGAAAGGAGACCTGTCGCAAGCCATCCGTGAGGAGACTGGCCGGTTTAAAGCCGCGGCGGGCATGAACTGCTCGCTGGCTCTGTCCCTCGAACATCCCATTCCGTCGGCGACAGCCGATAACATACTCCGGTGTATCCGAGAAGGCCTCACTAACGTGCTGCGTCACGCCCAGGCAAGCGACGTGAGCATCACCGTGGCCGAGAAACACGACCAAATCGAGATTGTCCTTCGGGACGACGGCGTGGGATTCGATCCGGCCGCCGTCCCAGCGGGCCATTACGGCATCCTCGGCATACACGAGCGCACGCGCACATCAGGCGGCACCGTGGACATCGAGTCAATCCCTGGGAGCGGCACGACGTTGCGTATGCGGTTCGCAATTGCCGTTGCGGCCGAGATCGCGTGACCGGTTCACGATATCGGGTTGTGATCGCCGACGATCACCTCGTCGTGCGCGAAGGGCTGAAGCTCATCCTCGAGACCGAGGAAGACTTCGAGTTGGTCGGCCAGGCACAGGATGGTGCCACCGCCGTCCAACTCGCGCGCGACGTCGAACCGGATCTCATCCTCATGGATTTGCGCATGCCGGGCATGGGCGGGATCGAGGCCATCGAGCAGATCCGTGACGCGAATCCGGACACCGCGGTCGTCATCCTCACCACGTATGACGAAGACAATCTGATGGTACGGGGCCTACGAGCGGGCGCCCGTGGTTACCTGCTGAAAGACGTGGACAGGGAGACCCTCTTTCACACCATGCGGGCGGCGGTACGCGGCAACACCGTGTTGAGCGCCGAGGCCGTGTCGACATTGCTCGCAAGATCAAAATCCAACAACGACGCCGATCCAAGCTTTGCGTCGACGAGCCTCACGCCACGGGAACTCCAGATTCTCGGAGCGATCACGCGTGGTCGGCGCAACAAAGACATCGGCGCCGACCTGGGAATCACCGAGCGCACGGTGAAAGCGCATGTGTCGAGCATCTATGCAAAACTCGGCGTCGCGTCGCGCGCAGCGGCCGCAGCGACGGCGATCAGCGAGGGACTCGTGTCACCCGGTAGCCCGTAGACTCTTCATTACCGCTCGCCCGGCAATCGCAGACGGCGACTACGGCGAATCATGAGGAGGGCCAACAAGATGATGGTGTAGACCGCTGGGGTCCGTACGCCAAACCCGATCTCGTGCGTGAGTTCGGTGAACACTGCTCCCGTCATGACCACCACCCCAATCCCCGCGCCGTATGCGGCTAATTTGGGAACCACGAGCAACAAACCACTCCCCAACTGCAAGACACCGATCAGCGTCCGGAACCAGGCCGCGTAACCCCAAGCATCGAAATAATTCGGCCACGGGGCGCTCCCCCTCAGCTTGGCGGTACCGATCATTACGAACACCAGCGCAACCGGAACGGTCAGCACCCAAATTCCGATCGTTTTCAGGACTCTTATCATGCGGGCTTTGTCGGCCATGGCCCCCTCCCTCATGTGCGTGTGTGTGACGTAAATGCATACGGTCAAACCGCAACACGCACATCGTCCGAAAGGGGCGGAATTGATTGCGACCTTTGGCCGCTGCGTTGTTGGACCTTTGGGTGGAAAGCTGCCCCTTGCTGGCCCTCGCCGTCGACTGGCACCGCGATGAGGACATCCTGCAATTTGATCCCGATCTGGTGATCATCCACTATTCGGGTTTCCAGCAGGAGGACAGTAGCGGTCCGCGCGAGCGTCTCAAGGCATTCATCACATTCTTCGCCGATACTGATACAGAGTTCCTCATCTACAGCCGCCAGCAGGAGGACTCGCTCAGAACTCGCATGGAGGATTTGTTACGCGACGTCGACGCCGCGCATCCGAGCTTATTGGACCGCATCCGAGTATTCGGTGTGATCGATTACGGAGCGCGGCAGTGGCTGAGCCCCCTGACCAGCACGCAGTTGAAGCGGCTGTCAAGGAAATGTTGGGTCTGGAGTAACCTTATTGAATATTCAAGATTGGATATTCAAGATTGGATATTCAATGCGCCTTCTCACTCTAACGTCTGACTCGCAAGCCACTCCTCCACCTCACCACGATACGCCTGTAGGCCGGCGGCAGTACCCGCCTCAAACCGCATCACCAACACCGGCTGAGTATTCGACGCTCGTAAGAGACCCCATCCATCCGCAAACGAGATACGCACGCCGTCGATATCCAACGTGTCGTACTTGGAGGCAAAGTATTCGACGGCGCGGGCCACGATCTCGAATTTCTTGTCGTCGTCACAGTCGACCCGCAACTCGGGTGTCGAATGGCGCTCGGGGAGGTTCGACAGCATGACCGATACGGGCTCGTTCATCTTGGCGACGTAATCCAAGAGCCGCGCCGCACCGAATAACGCATCGTCGAAACCGTAGTAGTCCCCGCCAAAAAACATGTGGCCGCTCATCTCACCCGCGAGCGGCGCGTCCAACTCCTTCATCTTCGCTTTGATCAACGAGTGGCCTGTCTTCCACATCACGGGTTTGAGGCCGGAGTTCTCGAGGTCCCCGGCCAGAACGTCGGAACATTTGACGTCGAAGATGACGTGGTGCCCGCCACCAGACCGCTGAACCAGATCCCTGCCAAACAGCGCGAGCAGCTTGTCGCCGAACACGACCTCGGCGCGCTCGTCGACGATGCCGATGCGATCTCCGTCTCCGTCGAATGCGATCCCAAGCGCGGCACCCGTACGACGCACGGCCTCCTGCATATCGGTCAGATTTTCGAGAACCGATGGATCCGGGTGGTGGTTGGGAAAGGTGCCGTCTGATTCGCAGAACAGTGGTACGACTTCGGCACCGAGCCGGGACAAGATGTCCTCGGCGACGAGACTGGGAACGCCGTTGCCGCAATCCACAACCACCTTGAGCGGAGTCGCCAGCGGCCCGTTGCGCTCGAGAATCGCAGCCCCGTACCGCTCCAGCATGGTGGTTTCGACCTCGAGACGGCCGGCGCCGTCGTCGGTTGCGTCATCCGTGATCAGACGCCTCAACTCTTGGATGTCTTCACCGTACAGCGTCGCGCCCGCCACCACCATCTTGAACCCGTTGAACTCGGGCGGGTTGTGGGATCCGGTGACCTGTACGCCGCCATCCACCT
>JAPULP010000348.1 GCA_027294815.1 Gemmatimonadota bacterium
TGTCGTCGTGGAGAACGGTGAGCGCCGCGGCGCCGAGCAGATCGTGGATTCGTTTCGGCGTGAATTGTCTGCTCGATATCTCTATTCAGCGCCAGCCAACAAGAGCACGGCGCTCAACCAAGCCGTCGAAACTCTCGATGACCCGCTCGTGCTGTTTACCGACGACGATGTCCGCTTCGCTCCTGACCTGCTGACCCTGTACGCCGAAGCCGCGGCAACCGTTGAGAAGCCGGCTTTCTTCGGTGGTCCCATGGGTGTCGACTACGAGCGGGACCCCGATGATTGGCTCGTTCCGTTTCTGCCGGCATCGGCCCGCGGCTGGGAGTCGGAGACGAACCGCAGCGATGAGTTGTTCATGGGGATCAACTGGGCCGCCTACGCCTCGCACCTCCGGGCTGCGGGCGGCTTCGACGAGGACAGGGGTCCTGGAGGACGCAGCGGTGCAACCGGTCAGGAAAGAGCCATGCAGATTGCACTGAGACAGGCGCGCATAGCCTCCGTCTACGTTCCCGAGGCCCGTGTATGGCACTACGTGCCCACGGAGCGCAGCACTCCGAAGTGGGTACTCAACCGCAGGTACCGTTCGGGCATCGAGTTGGGTCTCGATGCTGCTCAGGGAGCTCATTCCAGGTTTGCGTTGTCGCTCTGGGTCACTTCACGCATAGTGCGAACGTCCGCGCGCAGCGCGATAGGGTTGTTTGACAGGAGGCCGGAGCGCCACTTCGATGCTGCGGCAAAGCGGCAGTACAATCGAGGCCTGCTAGCCGGCGTCCGCTACTCCAACAGCGCCGGGCGACCATGATGGCAGATTGGGGTAGTGCATTTTCGGTATGCGTTCTGCTCCTACCGCATGGTGCTCGACGACAACAACCGCCGCCGCGGCGGCGCGACATCCGGGGTTCTGGATGAGACCAGTCGACATCTTGGTCATTACCCACAACCGGAGCGCATATGTCGAACGGACGTTGTCCACGCTGTTTGCCGATTCAACTGAGTTTCATGTCTACATGTGGGACAACGCATCGACAGACGGTGCACGCGAGCTCGTGGAGGATTGTGACGACCCTCGGATCATGGACAAGCACTTTTCGGACGAGAACGTCATGCAAGAAGTCCCAACAAGGTGGTTGCTCGACGTTGCGCGCTCGGATGTCATAGGGAAGGTTGACGACGATACGCTCGTGCCCCCGGGGTGGACTGCGCTGTTGGCCTCAGCGGTCCGAGCGGAGAGTCGTCTCGGGATGGTGGGGTGCTGGACTTTCAGGCCCGAGGATTTCGAGAGGAATCGAGCAGCGGCTGACCGGAAGGTCATCACGGTCGGCAGCCATCGGATCCTGGCGGATATCTACATTGCGGGAACGGCATCGCTTATGCGACGGGACGTCGCAATACGCTACCTGACCGACAAGATGAAGGGTCGCGCCTTCCCGATCGACCGATATCGAATGACCTGGGACGGTTTCATCTCGGGCTGGTATTTTCCTTTGCTGTTCGCTGAGCACATGGATGATCCGCGCAGCGAGTACTCCCTCATGAGGGGGCGGGGGCCGATGGACGAGGGGGCAGCCCTCACCGCCCGCACGCGCGGGTTTGAGACGCCGGAGCAGTTTGTTGAGTGGCTCAAAGCGGACGTCGATCAGAAAATGGCCAGATCCCTCCGCCGTCAGAGCTGGGAAGCACGTTGGGAGCGCGCCCCATGGAGCCGGGCCTGGCGCTTTGCCACCGCACGCCGCGGACCCCGATAGTCGCAGGCTTCGGGTCGACGGACGATGGTTGAGGTGCTTGGGCCCGCTGTTTGCGCAAGTGACGTCGGCGTTGATGACGACGACGGTTCTGTCAGAGGTTGATTTCGACGGTCACGGTGTTGGGTCCGTTGGAGGGTTGGGCGGAGTCATACGGTTTGACGGGACGGGTACCACCACCGACGGTCCCGGCCAGGTCGTATGGTGCGCTGTCCTCACGCTTGTCCCGTGGCGAGGTCCCGGTTGGTTCACTGACCCAGAAGGCCAGTAATCGTTGCCCGGTCTTAGCCAGGTGAGTGATGGGTCGAATCCGACCATTTCATAGCCGAGATCCTGGAGAGCCAGCACCTCTCGTCCTGCCCCGGCGCTCGGCACCAGAACATGTGTCCCGTTGGGGAAGTGTTCATCGACGACCTATCGTTCCCATCCCCATAGCCCCGAGAGGTTGTGGTCGTCGTTGATGAGCGTTTCGCCTCGATCGTGGGCTGCGGCGGTTTTCGTCGCGAGGTGATCGCTGTCGAGGATGCCCAGCCAGAAGCCGCTTAGGGCTGCAGTGATGCCGCTGATCACACGCCTCTACCACCTGTCAGCTGAGATAGCCATGCGGATTCCGAGGCATCTCGTCGGGAATGTTTTCAAATCGCTGGTTGGTGCCCCGTATCGGTGAGCGCCGCACGGATCCGTTCGGCTCCTGCGTCAAGTGATTCGGGGGACGGGTTGGGGTCGGCGTTGGCGAAGTCGAGGTCGTTGACGGTGTCGATCGGTACCACGTGGAGGTGGACGTGGGGGACCTCGAGGCCGGCGATCATCAGCCCGACCTTGGTCGGGTTGAAGGCGACGTCGATGGCTCTGCCGATGATCTGGGAGACGTTGGTCAAGTGGGCGAGCAGGTCGGGGTCGAGGTCGGTCCAGTCTTCGACCTCTTCGGTGGGTACCACCAGGGTATGGCCCGGCTTCAGCGGGGCGATGGTGAGGAACGCCACCACCCGGTCATCCCACCGCATAAGCGGCGGCCTCTCGCCGAATTCTGTCTATAGCGCTGCGACCTTGGTCAAGTCCGACCGATTTCACGCTTTCCATCGGCAACCGCGACAAAAGCAGGAAAATCCGAGACCACCGGGAAGGGCTTCGCCCAGTCATATGCATCTCCAGGAGCGACGATGGCGATGAAGTCGGTCCCTGCCTGTGTCGCCGCGCCGAGATCGGACGGTTGGTCACCGACCATCAGAACCCGCACCGGATCGGAGGCCAGGCGGGTGACGTACTCGGCGACGATGTCACCTTTGCTCCTTGGACTTCCCTCGATGGCGACAAAGAATCTGTCGATGCCCTTGGCGTCAATGATCCGACGCAGCTCATCGGTCGGAGTCGCCGAGGC
>JAPULP010000349.1 GCA_027294815.1 Gemmatimonadota bacterium
CGGTTCGTACTCGTTCGAGGAGATCGTTCATTAGAGACAAAATGGCGGTTCCCGGAACGAATAGCTACGGAACCCTCGAATCCACATCGCTTCTGGTCTTGCACCTTTTTTCGGGAAGCACTAATTGGACGGCATGATAGAGTTGCCGTTGCTCCAGCAAGCCCGGTCCCACCGCGATCGTACCGCCGTCATCGCCAAAGACGGCACCTTCACTTACGAAGAATTGCTCGATGCATCGGAATGCAGAGCGGCACACTTGCTGGGCAGTCGCACGGACCTCGAAGAGGCGCGCGTAGCGTTTCTAGTTCCGCCGAGTTTCGAGTACGTAGCGACGCAGTGGGGTATTTGGCGAGCCGGTGGTGTCGCCGTTCCACTGGCAGTCTCCCACCCGGCAACAGAACTGCGCTATGTGATTGCAGACGCCGACGCGTCCGTGATTATCACGCATCCCGACCTGGAAGAAACCGCCCGGGACGCGATCGACTCGCCTCAGCGACACCTGGTGTCGACGAAGGAGTTCGGCGATCCAGCGCACGCCACCTTACCCGCGTTAGATAAAGAACGCCGGGCGATGATGGTCTACACCAGCGGGACGACCGGGAAGCCGAGGGGCGTCGTCACCACACACGCCAACATCAACGCCCAGGTGACATCACTCATCGACGCGTGGGAGTGGCGACAGGACGATCACATTTTGCTCGCACTGCCGCTTCATCATGTGCACGGCATCATCGCCGTCTTGACGTGCGCCATGTGGGCGGGAGCGTGTTGCGAGATGCTCCCGGACTTCGATGCTGCCGAAGTGTGGAACCGTTTTGAGAAGAGCCGGCCGACCGTGTTCATGGCTGTTCCCACCATCTATCGCCGCCTCATCGACGTCTGGGAAGATGCGACAGCGGAACGGAGACAATCGATGTCCGACGCGTGCCGCCGCATGCGGCTGCACGTCTCCGGATCTGCGGCCCTCCCTGTACCAGTGTTGGAGCGCTGGCGCGCAGTCACGGGCCATACTCTGCTGGAGCGATATGGCATGACCGAAATCGGCATGGGTCTCACCAACCCCTTACACGGGAAACGAACACCCGGCCACGTGGGCACGCCGTTTCCCGGGGTCGAGGTGCGACTGATGGACGACAATGGCCGCGAACCGAGCCCCGGTTCGCCGGGCGAGATCGAGGCGCGGGGACCCAACGTATTTCTCGAATACTGGAGGCGGCCCGACGAAACAGCGAGCGCGTTTCGGGATGGATGGTTTGCCACCGGCGACATCGCGGTCGTCGAAGATGGCGGTTACCGGCTCCTGGGTCGCAAGAGTGTGGACATCATCAACACCGCAGGCTACAAGGTATCGGCGCTCGAGATCGAAGAGGCACTCCGATCCCATCCCAGCATTGATGAATGCGCCGTCGTGGGCGTCGCCGATCCGGACCTCGGCGAACGGGTGTGCGCGGCTGTCGAATTGGGAAGTAATGACGAACTCACAATCGAAACACTGCGGGAGTGGGCGCGCGATCGGTTGGCACCGTATAAGATTCCACGCGATCTCCGCGTCGCAGAGCTGCCGCGGAATGCCATGGGGAAAGTGATGAAAGTCGAGGTGGCGGCGTTGTTTCACGAAGGACGGAAGGACGGAAGGACGGAATGACGGATCGTTCTCGCTGCCCCTCGCTGCCCCTCGCTGCCCCTGTGCCCCCTGTTGTCCATGCAATGGCTTAGCAACCACTACCTCATCCTCCTGCTGCTCGTGGGCTACACCGCGATCCTGGCGCGGCACGCCGTCGCGGGGAATCGCCGCACCAAGAGCATGGCGGACTACTATGTCGGCGGCCGGTCGATGGGAGGCATCGCCCTCGGCATTTCGTACTTTGCCACGTATTCCAGCACCAACAGCTTCATAGGCATCTCCGGGCAAACGTACTCGTACGGGCTGCCGTGGTTGTTGTTCGTACCGACCATCACGGTCTTCTGTGTCATCGCGTGGCGATGGGTGGCACCGCGGCTTCGCGAAGTCACCGCATCGTTGGGTTCGGTAACCATTCCCGACTTCATCGGGTTTCGCTTTCACAGTGACGCGGCCCGTTTCGCCGCCGGGCTGATCGTCGTGTTTGCCAGCGTGCTCTACATGACCGCGGTGTTCAAGGGGGTGGGCACGTTACTCGAACTCTTCCTCGAGATCCCCTACTCGTGGGCCATCTTTCTCGTCCTGATCATCGTCATGCTCTATACCGCCATCGGAGGTTTCATCTCCGTGGTCAAGACGGATGTGATTCAGGGTGTCATCATGATGGTGGCGGCGATCTTGCTCTTCGTCGGAATCGTGCGCGCGAGCGGCGGTCTGGGATCCTTCGCCACCGTGAGGGACCTACCCGGCGGGAGCGCCTTGTTCAGCTGGGACGCCGCCATGCCGTTTCCGGTGCTGATGGGTCTGATCATCGCCGGTACGTTCAAGCTCGTCGTCGAGCCGAGGCAACTCTCGAGGTTCTATGCGTTGAAGAGTCCCGCAGAGGCACAGCGAGGGATGTGGGTGGCAACGCTGGCGTTCTTGTGCGTGTACTCCCTGCTACTCCCCATCGGCATGTACGCACACCATATCTTCCCGACGGGGGTGACCGACACGGATCAGATCATTCCCCAAATCTTGAGTGGCGGGCTCGTGTTTCATCCAGCCCTGAGTGCGTTCCTCGTGTTGGCGATGATCGCCGCGGCCATGTCCTCCCTCGACAGCGTGCTATTGGTGTTGGCCTCCACCTGCGAACGGGACATCGTCGGTGTGTGGCGCCGGACGGAATCGGAGGCGGCCACCATAAAGGAAACGCGTTTTTATGTAGCGCTGTTTGCCATCGTCACCGCGCTCGTTGCGCTCAACCCTCCCGGTAGTATCGTGACCTTGACCGCGTTCTCCGGAAGTCTCTATGCGGCGTGCTTCTTTCCCGCAATCATCCTCGGGCTCTATTGGAACAAGGGCAACGGCGCCGCCGTGCTCGCAGCCTTTGCGATGGGAATCGGTACACTGACGTTATGGAGATACGTTCCAGGAGTGTCCGGCGTGCACG
>JAPULP010000035.1 GCA_027294815.1 Gemmatimonadota bacterium
CGCCGAGTCGATCGCTCAGCGCTGTGAGCGTCCCGCCCGAGGCATAGATCGGACAACCGAGTTTCCGAGCGAGCGACGCGGCGCCGCGCGCGTGGTCTCCGTGTTCGTGCGTGAGGACGATGCCTACGAGCGCCCGTAGATCGACACCGGCCTCGTTCGCTCTCCGGACGATGGCGCGCGGGCCGAAGCCCGCATCGAGCAGCAGAGAGCAGCCGTTGGCCGTTACGACGAACGCGTTACCTCTGCTTCCCGAACCCAACACCACTAGCTTCACGATTGCGTCGCGCCGTGATAGATCTTTTCAAGCATGCGCCGCACGTCATCCGTCAATTCGACGCCTCTCCTCGGCATGACCCGTGACGCAACCGTCAAGAAACCCTCCTCACTCATGGTGTCACCCTCCGTTCCCCACGCAAAGGGGGGTATGTACTTCGGGGGACGAGTGACACCGAACACGTTTGCCCCTGTTCCGACGATGGTGCCGGTGTTGAACAAAGTGCCTATTGCAGTCTTGACATGGTCGCCAATGAGAGAGCCGAGCTTTTGCCGGTGGGTCTCGATGGTGGCATCGCCCAGTTGTAGCCGAATGTCCCCATAGTTGTTCTTGAGATCGGACGTCACCGTATCGGCGCCGAGGTTGACCCATCTCCCGATAGCCGAATGCCCTATGAAACCATCGTGCACCTTGTTGGAGTAACCGAGGAAGACCGACCCCGCGATCTCGCCGCGCACCTTGCAGCGCGGTCCAAACACCGACGACCGGATCACTCCGCCAAGCACCTCCGTTCCTGGACCGACGTACACCGGCCCGACAAGGCGGGTACCGGCCTGTACGTATACATGTTGCTCGAGCACCACCGCGCCCTGGCGTACGTCGAAGATCACCCCGGGCTCGACAGCGGCTCCAGCCAGGATCACGTCCACCGGGTCGCCAATCACCACGCATTCGTCGGGGAGGGGATCACCACCCTCGTTGATGAAGTCGGCGACGTCGGCAACGAGAAAGTGCTCGAGAGCGGTGACGACGTCGTACCCACCGTGAAGCAAGAGACCCTCGAACTCTATCGGCTCCCACTCATCGTGATTGCCTTCTTCCCATGTGGACTCCGCGGGGACCCACCACCCTACGGTGGCTCCATCGTTGACAAACCGTGCGGGGGTGTTCGGAAGCGTCGGCGTAATCCCGGTGGGGGCAAAATCAGAGCGACCCACGATCGCGGGCCCGGGAATGGAGTCCAACAAGCCCACGGGTGGTACGGCATCCTCCACAAAGCCATGCAGGGATGGGTGCCCTCGAATGCCACGAGTTTCCCCTCCGGCGATGGCTTCCCACCGCTCCCGAATCAACCACGCACCCGCCCGCAACTCGCTGATCGGTCGCGAATCGCAAAACGGCGCCCAGCGTGGCGACGGCTCGGGATCGATCAGGTAGAGATCGCTCATGAACCAAACCGGTACTTGTCGGGCAGGGACGCCAGTAGCTCCTTCAAATGGGCAGACCTTTCGAGTGTCGTCACCAACGTGACTCCGTTGGCCTGTACGACCACGAGACTCTCCACGCCGTCAACGACGACGCTACCGTCTTGGACCCACACGACGCAATCCTTCGCGTCTCGTTGCTCGGCGTCACCTACGAGGACGTTACCTGCCTGGTCCTGAGGCCGCACGCGCCCAAGCGCGCTCCACGTTCCGACGTCGTCCCATTGAAACTCGCCGGCCACGACAGCGACCCGCTCGCTGCGCTCGAAGTGCGAATAGTCTACCGCGATCGGCGTGACCTGCGCGAAGAAATCAGAGACGGCCCCTTGCTCCAGTAGATTCAATGAATTCGCAATCTCCGGGACCAGGGTGCGCGTCTCTTCCAAGAATCGCGCGGCTGTCCATGCAAACAAACCACTGTTCCACAGCGCTCCGGCGTCAACCAAGCGCTTTGCGTTCTCGAGATCGGGTTTTTCGGTAAATCGAGCCACGCGACGCGCGTGGTCGTCGAGCGGTTCACCAAGCTCGACATAACCGTAGCCCACCTCGGGACGATTGGGGACGATCCCCACGGTGACGAGCACATCGTGACGTTGGGCAACGTCCAGCGAGATCGAGGCGGTGTCTCGAAAGGCGGCAGCGTCCCCAACGAACCAGTCCGCGTGCAACGACAAGACTGAGGCGTCTGGATCGATTTGGGCAGCGTGGACGGTGGCCCACGTGAGGGCCGGACCGGTGGATGCCGCTTGCGGTTCGCCAAGAATATTTTCTGCCGGAATATCCGGTAACAGCGCTGCCGTCTGGGCCTTGAGGCGATCGGCGGTCAGCACCAGGATGCGCGATGGATCAATCAGTCCCTCCAAGCGGTGGACCGACTGGAACAAGAGGGATTCCTCCCCGGCGAGCGTCAACAGTTGTTTCGGAACGTCCGGTGTCGACAACGGCCAGAAACGGGTTCCTGAGCCACCAGCCAGCACGGCGGCCCAGCGGCTCAACGTTGCACTCCCAGCCTACAGAATGCATGGCGGTTGCGGTGACACGGAGGCTGTGAGGAGGACGCAGGATCTGAGACGCCGAGGGAGGAGGGACCTCGCATACGGCTCAGAGAAGGTCGGCGATGGCGGCGCGGTACTGACGGAGTTCGTACAACAATCCACCCACGTTGGTCTCCGGCTGGACGACGATGGCGATAAGCGCATCGGGAGTTACGACACTCACGACCACGAACCCGTTGCCGTATTCCATGACACCGGCGTTGAAATCGCCGCGGGTCCCTGCCACACCCAGCTTCGCGCATGCGTCGATGAGCGACGGAACCAGTGCGGCAACATTGTCGGCGTCCGAACCGTTCTTGACGAACGAATCGATCGTCAACCCGTCGCGCCCGAGCACCACCACGGTCTCGACTCCATCGTGCTGTCCGAGTGTCTCCACCACATTCCGAATGGTAGCCATCGGCGGCAAGCTAGAGATCGCCAGACCCGAAGTCAAGCAAGGGCTTCGGGTTGACCCCTTTTCGAGACCCCACTAATCTTCTCTCACTTAGACAGGTGCACAATGTTCTTTGCTCGCTTTATCTTCGGTCCCGCGGTGCTGGGCGCGGTGTTGTTCTCAGCAGGGTGCGACAACACTTTGGCGCTGCCGCTCGCTACCGTCGCTAACGTCGTCGATACGGTAACCCTGAACGCGCTGCGGGGGACGCCGATCAATGTGCCCAGCGGTTTCGACGTGGTGCTCAGACGGGTGGCGCGAACCGACCGTCTGGGCGAGGGCTTCGACATCGCGTTCGACATTGACGAGCAGAGCAGGGCCCTGATACTCACGACGGGGGCGCTGGGTCTCTCCGTGCAGTCGGCCATCCAGAGATTCGACGGGGCGTTTGACGACCTTGCGGTTGCACCTCTCGAAGACTACGAGCGTGACGTTGAGATGTCCGTCGAGGTTGGGTCGGTGTTCATCGTGCGCTCCCGACCCGACGCCAACCAGTGTGCGTTCTTTCTGGGACAATTACCTCGCTATGGAAAGTTCGAGGTCCTTTTTCTGGATCTCCAAACTCGGCAGATCACGTTGGAGCACCTCGTCAACGTCAACTGCGGATATCGCGGCCTGGAGATCGGCATACCAACCCGGTAGCCCCACGTGATCGACATCAAACGACTCCGTGACTCGCCGGATGAGTTCAAGGCGGCGGCGGCGCGGCGGGCCCCCGACATCATCCCTCAACTTGACGCCATTCTGGAACTCGACCACCAGCGCCGCGCCTTGGTACAGAAAGTCGAGGCGTTGAAAGCCGACCGTAACGAGGCCTCCGAGGAGGTCGCACGCCGCAAGAAAGCAGGAGAGGACGCAGCCGAACTCCTCACACGGCTCAAAACCCTGAGCGGCGAGATCAAGGAACAAGATCCGAAGTTGCGCGAGACGGAGGGGAACCTCAAACAACAGATCCTCCGAATTCCCAACACTCCACTCGAAGACGTCCCGGAAGGCGACCCGACCGCCAATCGGGAACTCCGGACGTGGGGAGACCGGCCGAGCTTCTCGTTCGATCCCAAACCACACTGGGAGCTGGGAGAGCGACTGGGAGTCTTGGATCTTCCACGAGGTGCCAAAATCGCCGGCAGCGGTTTCCCGGTCTACATCGGTCAAGGTTCGAAGCTGATCCGGAGCTTGATCAACTTCATGTTGGACATACACACCACCGAACACGGTTATCGGGAAATGTGGCCCCCGGCATTGGTCAACGAAAGCAGTGCGCTGGCCACCGGACAGCTTCCGGATCTCGAAAACAACATGTACGTAACCGGCGACGGTCTGTACCTGATACCGACCGCGGAGGTGCCTGTAACGAACTTTCACCGGGACGAGGTCCTGTCGGGCGACGAGCTGCCGTTCGGATACGCGGCCTACTCGCCATGTTTTCGGAGGGAAGCAGGGGCGCACGGCAAAGACACGCGAGGGATCATTCGCATCCACCAATTCGACAAAGTGGAACTGGTGCGGTACTGCACGCCCGACACTTCCACCGATCAACTCGAGCTGCTCCTCGACCACGCTGAAACGGTGTTACAACGGCTGAATTTACCGTACCGCGTGATCGTACTCGCGACTGGAGACATCGGGTTCTCCAGCGCCAAGACCTACGACCTCGAGGTGTGGGCCTCCGGCCTCGGCACATGGCTGGAAGTTTCCAGCGCAAGCGTTTTCACGGATTTTCAGGCACGTCGCGCAAATATTCGGTACCGCCCCACGCCCCACAGCAAGCCAGTTTTCGTCCACACGCTCAACGCGTCGGCGCTGGCTCTTCCGCGCACGATCATCGCGTTGTTGGAGAACAACCAACTCGAGGACGGTAGCGTCCGGATCCCGGAACCTCTGGTCCCATATATGGGAGTGGATCGTCTGACATCCCATGGCGGGTAGTCTCGGAAAACGCTTTCGCCGCGCCGCGCCGACCATCGCAGTCGTCCTTGCGTTCGTCGTCGGCGGGGTGTCCCTGTGGCAAGCACTGGGCATCGTGGGTCACCTGCGATCAGAGGCGCGGAATCAGACACGTATTTTCGGCAGTATCGTGGCCGCACTGCAGGACACGACGCCGGAGTTGCAGATGGACCAGCTCATCGCGATCGTTGGCCAGATCACTGAAACCGGCATTCCGCTGATTCTGACGGACCCGTCCGGCGCCGTAACCGTGTGCCGGAACCTTTCGATCGAACCAGACCCGTGCGACCTCGCAAGCGGAAATCTCCTCGATCCGCAAATCTTGGCCGTTGCGCGGGATCTCGCCGAGTCCAATCCGCCGTTGACGATACCGGACTCGAGTCGGATCTATTTTGGCTCCACCGACGCCGGAAAGCAGCTCACGCTGCTGGCCGTTCTGCAGCTCGCTGTGCTTGCCGTTGCGGTGTCGGCCGGTATTTGGGGATACCGGAGTGCCGCCCATCTCCATCGCGACCGCCTGTGGGTGGCGATGGCCCGCGAATCCGCCCACCAGCTCGGCACGCCACTGATGAGCGTTGCGGCCTGGATCGAGCGCCTGCGCGATGCGGAACCCGACACCAAGAAGATCGCCAAACACTTGCGGGCCGATCTCGACCGGCTCGAGCGCGTCGCCTCGCGGTTCGAACGTATCGGCCGCCCGGCACGCCAGGAGCGGGTGGGCATGGGATCGCTGACCGCGCGGGTGGCGACCTATTTCCAGCCACGGCTGCCCCGCCACGCGAACAGGATCGCGCTCACGGTCGACGCACCCTCGGCGGGACCGATGGTGTCGGGCGACCCCGTATTGCTCGAATGGGCCGTGGAGGCGCTCGTCAGAAATTCGATCGACGCGTTGAGCGGGCGTGGAGGTCGAATCGATGCCGTGGTCCGTCGGGAAGGGGACATGGTGATATTGATCATCGAGGACGACGGCCCGGGCATCGGCATCGAAGTACGGGACACGTTGTTCGAGCCCGGAGTGACGACAAAGTCCGGAGGCTGGGGAATCGGTCTGGCCTTGGCGAACCGCATCATCGAGGACGTTCACGGCGGACGCCTGCGGTTCGAATCGATCGAAAAAGGAGCGCGGTTCGTCGCCGAGCTCCCCGCCTTGGTCGGGTGAAGCCTCCCCTCAACGAATCCCAAACCACAGCGGTCCAACACCGCAGCGGGCCCCTGCTCGTGCTGGCTGGCGCCGGCTCGGGCAAAACGCGTGTCCTCACGGCCCGCATCGCCCACCTGGTACGGGAGGCCGGCATACCCCCCTATCAAATTTTCGCTGTCACGTTTACCAACCGCGCCGCATCCGAGATGCGCCGACGTGTGGGCGAGTTACTCGGGAGCGATCCCGCGGGCCTTTGGATCGGCACCTTCCATTCATTATCGGCGCGCATACTCCGACGCGAAGCGGAACTGCTCGGTTTTACCAACCGTTTTACGATCTACGACGACGCCGACCAACTGTCGCTCATCAAGCGTCTCCTCGAGCGTGCAGGATATGCCCCCAAAGCGTTCCCCCCCCGCTTGGTGCGCACCATCATTTCCAACGCCAAGAACCACATGAGACCTCCGGAAGAACTTGCTGGAGAAGCGCAGGGCCCCGTCGAGCGAGTTGCCGCAGAGATTTTCATGGGGTACAACCAGGCGCTCGCGGCGCAGAACGCGATGGACTTCGACGACTTGCTGCTCCATCCGCTGACCTTGTTTCGCGAACACCCAGAGCGCTTAGCGGCCTACCAGCAACGTTTCCGTTCCGTGCTGGTCGATGAGTTTCAGGACACCAACCGCGCCCAGTATCTCTTAGTACGGCAGCTCAGTGAAGTTCATCGTGACCTGTGCGCGGTCGGAGATGACGATCAATCGATTTATGGTTGGCGCGGCGCCGATCTCCGTAACATGCTGAACTTCGAACGGGATTTCCCCGACGGGACGATTTTCAAGCTCGAAGAGAATTATCGCTCGACGCAAATGGTACTCGATGCCGCGAATGGAGTCATCGCGGAAAACGTTGATCGCCTAGGAAAGACGCTGTTCACTTCGCGGCCGGGCGGCGAGCCCGTCCACGTGGTAACCACCGCCGACGAACGCGACGAGGCGGAATGGTTCGCGCGGGAATTCCGCGAACGGTCCGCTACCGAGCATTACGTGTTTGCCGACATGGCCATCCTCTACCGCACCAACGCGCAATCACGCGCGTTCGAGGAGGCCTTCCGCCGCGCCGCGATCCCGCATCGCGTCGTGGGTTCGGTCAGCTTCTTCGCCCGTCGGGAAGTGCGCGACCTCATCGCCTATCTCCGCTTGCTTGCCAACCCGGCAGACGACGAAGCTTTTCTGCGAGCGGTTCGAGTTCCGAAGCGAGGACTGGGCGCCACGAGCGTCCGTAACCTGCAGGCAGTGGCATCCCAATGGAAACGACCGCTGTTGGATACGGCGGGGATTGCCGACCGGATCACCGATTTGCGACCGCCCGCGAAGAACGGTTTCATCGCCTTTGCAAAGCTCATCTCCGACCTCGCGACCAACGTCGAGACCGCGTCGGCGGCGGCCATGCTGGAACGAGTCATCACGGCCATCGACTACGAGTCGTACCTGGGCGAGGAGGGCGTGGACGGCGTCGAGCGAATGGAACACGTGCAAGAGTTCTTGGCGAGCGCGGCGGAATGGTCGGAAGAGATTGAACCGGACGAGCAGGGCACGCCCTTGCAAGGGTTCCTCGCATCCGCTGCGCTGACCACGTCGGATGAATCTGTGGTAGGGGACCCCGACGGGGTGCAATTGATGACGGTGCACACGGCCAAGGGTCTGGAGTGGCCGATTGTGGCCATCACCGGGTTGGAAGACGGCCTCTTTCCCCTGAGCCGATCGCTCGAGACTCCGGGGGGAATCGAGGAGGAGCGGCGGTTGCTGTACGTCGCGATCACGCGAGCGCGCGACCGTGCCTATCTGTCCTGGGCGCGTGCCCGTCGCCGTGGGGGGCAGTTATTGCCCGGCATCCCGTCACGTTTCATCCAAGCCGTACCGGCGGAGGTCATCGAAGAGCGACGCAGCAGTGGCGTGTTCGGAGCGGACTGGTTTCGGAAACCCGGGAAACCCAAAGCGGTGTCCACATCGATCGGCGCCCTCGATGCGCATCCCGAAATGGAGTCTCAGGACGTGCCGAGATACATCAAAGGGGAGCGGGTAAAGCACCGGACCTTTGGATCGGGGACCATCCTCGGTTTGGCCGGTTCGGGACGAGATCTCAAGGTGTTGATTTCCTTCGATGACGAAGAACATGCGACAAAGCAACTTCTGGTGGCGTACGCCGGTCTCGAACGCGATTGGGACGCCGCATGAGCGTGTCGCGTGCGGATATCGAGCACATCGCTCGTTTGGCGGCACTTGCCGTCGACCCCGCGACGATGGCGGAGCTGACAAGACAGATCTCCGACATTCTGGAGTACGTTGCGCAGCTCGAGAAGGTGCCGCACGACGACACCGCGGTCAGACACCGCGCGGGGCCAACACATCTGGCCCTGCGTGAGGATGTCGTCAAGCCCATCAAACTCACGCTGCCGGTTGGTGAGCTGGCGCCAGAATTCGAAGAAGGTTTCTTCATCGTGCCCAAGGTGGCGGGCTTGGGCGACGACGAGTGACCCATTCGATCCGACCCATCGAAGATTCGTTGGCCGGAATCGAAGCGGCCGAGAACAGGGGACTCAACGCCACCATTTCGTTCGATCGGGACATCGTGAATCGGCAGGCAGAAGAAATCGCGTCGCGCACGTCGCCGACCCCGCTCAACGGTCTGGCGGTAGGCATCAAAGACAACATCTGCACGCTCGAGTATTCCACTACATGTGCATCGCGAATCCTCGAAGCCTACCAGTCTCCGTTTGAAGCCACCGCTGTGACGCGTCTCAGAGCCGCCGGTGGCATCGTCGCCTGTAAGACCAACCTCGACGAATTCGGGATGGGATCGTCGACCGAACACTCCGCGTTCGGACGCGTGCGACACCCGCTCGACGCGGATCGGGTTCCCGGCGGTTCGTCTGGCGGCTCGGCGGCGCTCGTTGCGGCCGGCGCGGTCGATGCCGCGCTTGGCTCGGAAACCGGCGGTTCCGTCCGGCAGCCCGCCGCATTCTGCGGCGTCGTCGGCATCAAACCGAGTTACGGCAGGGTCAGCAGACACGGCTTGGTCGCGTTTGGAAGTTCACTCGACCAGATCGGTGTGTTCGGGGTCAACGTTGCCGTCGCAGCGTCGGTTCTCGAATCGATTTCGGGACGTGACGAGTACGACTCGACGTCGGCCGAACTCGAGCCGCTCCAGGCCCCGCTCGACCGTCAGGATCTCGCCGGCCTCGTCATAGGGCTGCCGTCGGAGTTCTTTCCCGAAGACCTCGATCCGGCGATCGCGGCGGCGTGCAGGCGCACCATAAGCGCGCTCGAAAACGCGGGGGCGACCACCCGTACAGTTTCGCTTCCGCACACGGATCTTGCCGGCCCGTGCTACTACGTCATCGCACCAGCCGAAGCGAGCGCCAACCTGGCACGATACGACGGCGTCCGGTATGGTCTGCGCGTCCCCGCACCAGATTTGAACGCGCTCTATCGCGCGACACGCGGCGAGGGATTCGGCGCCGAGGTGCGCCGGCGCATCATCGTTGGGACGTACGTGTTGTCGGCGGGATACTACGACGCGTACTACACCAAAGCTCAGCAAGTCCGGGCGCGGATTGCCCGAGATTTCGCAACGGTGTTTGCGAGCGGCGTCGATCTACTGTTTACGCCGACTACGCCGATGACGGCTTTCAAGGCCGGAGAGCATCTCCAGGATCCCGTTGCCATGTACCGCACCGACGTCTTCGTGTGCTCGGCAAACCTGGCCGGCATCCCGGCCCTCTCCATGCCCATCGGGCGGTCCGACGGGTTGCCGATTGGCGGCCAGCTCTTGGCTCCGGCGTTCGAAGAGCGTTTGATGTTGGACGCGGCGCATGTGCTCGAGGACCACATCGAGTCGGAAGAGGAGACCCGATGAGCTGGGAAACCGTCATCGGACTCGAAATCCACGTGCAGCTGGCCACTCGATCGAAAATGTTCTGTGGCTGCTCGTCGGCGTTCGGCGACCAACCCAATACGAATGTTTGCCCGACGTGCCTCGGGCTTCCCGGAGCACTCCCGGTCGCCAATCTGGAAGCGGTGCGGCTCGCTACCCGTGCCGCGCTCGCCCTCGACCTTACGATCCATCGCACCAGCGTTTTCGCGCGCAAGAACTATTTTTATCCCGATCTACCCAAAGGTTACCAGATCTCCCAGTTCGACATGCCGCTCGCTACGGCAGGACGGTTGCGCATCGCGTCGCCGGACCGAGACGACATCACCGTCGAGATCACGCGATTGCACCTCGAAGAAGACGCGGGTAAATCCCTACACGATCGTATTCCGGAAAAGACCGCGGTGGATTTCAATCGGGCCGGGGTGCCGTTGGTGGAAATCGTAACGGAACCCGACCTCCGCTCTCCCGCTGAAGCGCGAGCGTTCCTCGTTGCCCTGAAACAAATCCTGCAATATCTCGAGATCTCCGATTGCAATATGGAGGAAGGGCATCTGCGCGTTGACGCCAACCTCTCGATCCGACCGGCAAACGGCTCGACGTTGGGGGTGAAGCAAGAGGTCAAGAACATGAACTCGTTCGCGGCGGCTGAGCGTGCATTGGAACAACTACGCGACCGCCAAATAGATCTCGTGGAGGCAAAACAGGCCATCGAACTAACCACGTTCTCCGCGGCGAGCGGCGCATTACGGGCGATACGAAAGAAAGAGGAAAGCCATGACTACCGGTATTTTCCGGAACCCGACCTCCCTCCGCTGACGCTGGCCGACGACTGGATCGCCGACGAGCGCCATGCACTCCCAGAATTACCCGAAGCTAAACAGATCCGCTTTCAGCACGAGTACGGTATTCGCCCGTATGACGCCGACGTGTTGTCCGCAACTCGGCAGATCGCCGATTACTTCGAAGCCGTCGTCGCAGCCGGCGCACCACCTGTGGAAACAGGCAAGTGGGTGATGGGGTCGGTGCTGCACGAAACGAAAGAAGATGACCATCCGGTTCAGGTAGACCCATCCCGTCTGGCTGCGCTGATCGCCATGGTGGCACGTGGAGACCTCTCCACACTGGCCGCCAAACGGGTCTACCGCGCGCTCGCCGCCACGAACGACGGGCCAAAGGCGGTTGCGGAGCGATTGGGGGTGCTGCAGGTCAGAAACGAGGATCAAATAACCGCGTGGGTCGAGGCCGTACTGCAGGCTCGCGACTCGGAGGTAGCCCGATTCCGCGACGGCGAGACGAAACTCCTGGGATTCTTCATGGGACAGGTGATGCAACAGTCGGGGGGCAAGGCGGATCCGGACAAGGTTCGAGCGATCCTGTCAGACAAACTACAGCCCGACTCTTAACTTCCCTCTTTCTTGATACCGTTCTTTTTCCACGGTCGGTGCGCCTCGGATGACACCCAATACGGCACGGGTGACGAAGGCACCGCGAAGTGCTCGTCGGCCATTTGTTCGAGCTCGGAGAGGGGAGGGGAAAGGATCCCTTTCACGACATCCAAACGCATCTTCTTGGCAAGGCGCAACGAACTTTCGCCCGCTGGGTCGAGACGTCGGGGAAACGGATCTTTGTCCGCACCCAGCAATTCCATGATGTATTGGAACGCCGCGCCCATGTATCGCTCCATATCAGCATCGGCGATATCCCACCGACTTTGCTTATCCGCCAGACGAACGACTCGCTGCCAGCTCTGTGTTTCCGTCACACCCACCATCCCTCGAAACAACCGGCGGCTCGTTCGCACGGAGAAAACCGTTGGCGCCAAGATTTGGTCCAAATGCGCGTCGGCCGCTCCGTGACCAAGTCGAATCACATCCATGGCGGTGGTTGCATATTGTGGGCCGAGTGGTGCCTCGAACCGGCTTTCCCAATACGAGTGTCCCAGCGCAATCGTCCGTGACGTAACCACGAGTTGTCGCGGCACGAAGTAATTGTGCGCCACGGTGTCCGCCGCCAAATGAGCGAGGTATCCCAAGGCAAACGCTCGGAGGGGATCTGTTTCAGCCTGATCGTAAATCTCTTGCCCAACATGCCATGAATGACAGTGCCGACCAACGGGAGCATATTTTTTTGCCATCGATGTGTCGGCGGCAATGTTCCCATAGAGAAAATCATACGGGAACGCCCGCAGGAGCGACGCTACCACGTGGGGGAGTTGTTCCAGGTTTGCGAGAACCGATTCACCGAGGAAGATGTGCGTGGCCGGCGTCCACGCGTATGCGTCGTCCGGGAACACGGCAATCATCACCAACGCGCACACGAATACCGCGAGCCACCGTCGTTTCACTGATCAGCGCTTCCGCTTGCGCTTCTTCCCGGGTCCAAGGAAGACTCGCTTCATCGCACCCAGCACCGCCGATCCGCGACGCGTAGTCCGTAGCGCTGCAGCCACGTCGAGCACGGTGTCTTCCATCTCCTCTTGAAGCACATCCAGCAAGGCTTCGAGGTCGAGGAGCCTATCTTCGGTAGCATCGACCGCATTGGTCACTCGGGTACGGATGTCTTGTGAGGTCTCGACGACTCCGTCAATCTCCGAACGGAGCTTCAAAGCCATTCGGTTGGCTTCGGAAACCATCGACCTCGCGTTCTCAAGCAGCGGTCTTGAATCCCGTTCGATCGACACGAGGAATCGTTCAAGCACTGCAATCGTCCTCGACGCCTGACGCAAGAGCGGAACGGCATATGCGACGAAACCCAACGCCATCACAGCAAGGACCGCTGTGGCGATAGCAGTAACGACCGGCACCCAACCCATCAGTTTTTACTCCTTGATTGCATTAGTCTTCGTCAGGATCCAACTCAGGCGCAAGTCCTACCACTCGACTCAGCGGAACGGCGAAGATGATGCCGGTGGACGGTTCGCCGAAATCACCACACACGTCCTGAACCATCTTGATCGCGCTGTTCATTACCTCAGGCGACTCGATCACCGAAAGAATAGTCGTGTTTTGCGGTCGAGACCGCGACATGAGCGTCTGCAACCCGGCAAAGACGGGGACCTCCTGCGACAACACCTTACCCATTCCTTCACTCTTGATGACGGTCGCCCCCGTCACGCCAAGTTCGAGAAAACCTGACAGGATTTCCTCGAGCTTTTCTTCTCGATTCACCACACATACCAATAATTCCATAATATTTGGGTCGGTGCCGAAAGCCGAAGGTTGGACCGTCTGGAGACGCCTCAATCTCGCGTCAGGACTCCGGACAGACAAGCGTATGCTAGGCCACAGAGGTCACCGAGTTTCCCCCGAGCCCCCACCCCCAACCGAAATGTGCCTTGGGAATTATTCTGAGCATACCTTCGATTTGGATTCTGAGAAACGTTGTTTGGCTCTGTGTACGCTGTGGCGAAGGGAGTGGTCGGGGGTTGTGATAGTCCCGGATTCTGCTTGTTTCTGTGCCAGCTGTGGCGTATGGTTCGCCACATCATGAACGAATTTTTCCGCGTTATCGGCGGCGCGCCGATACAGGGTACCATTCGTCCCGCGGGGAACAAGAACGCGGCCCTACCGATGATCACAGCCGCGCTGCTCGCCGATAGCCCCAGCGACCTCGTCAACGTCCCACGCATCGCTGATGTCGAAACGCTGTTGCAACTCGTTGGCGAGTTGGGCGTATCGACCGAATGGACCGGGGACAATTCCGTGCGGATCGACCCGTCGGGCATCCGGCCGGCGTCGTTGAACGCGGAGCTGGCGGCACGCATTCGTGCTTCCATCCTCCTGGCGGGACCGTTGCTCGCCCGATTCGGCCGAGTCGTCCTGCCACCACCGGGCGGCGACGTCATCGGGCGGCGCAGGATCGATACCCACTTTCTGGCGCTGGAAGCCCTGGGCGCGGAAGTAACCGTCGGAGCCGATTACACCCTCGAGGCAAAAAAGCTGGTCGGAGCCACCGTCTTCCTCGATGAAGCCAGCGTCACGGCGACCGAGAACGCGCTCATGGCCGCCGTGTTGGCGGACGGTACGACCAGCCTGCAAAACGCCGCATCCGAACCTCACGTACAAGACCTCGCGCGCGGCCTCGTGAGCATGGGTGCCGAGATCGAGGGAATTGGGTCGAACACGATGACGATCCACGGAAAAAAATCTCTGCATGGATCGACACTGGAGGTGGGGCCCGACCACATCGAGGTCGGCAGCTTCATCGGACTGGCGGCAGTGACGAAGGGCGCCATCACTATCGAGGGGGTTCGCCCGGCAGAACTGCGCAGCATTTTAGCGGTGTTTGACCGTCTCGGCGTGCACCCGGTGCTCGAGGACGATCGGGTCATCATCTCCGCAACGCAGGAACGGCGGATTCGGCCGGACCTGGGCGGCCACATCCCGAAGATCGAAGACGGCCCCTGGCCGGCCTTTCCCGCAGACCTCATGTCCATCGCGATCGTAGTGGCCACCCAGTGTGAAGGACTGGTGTTGGCGTTCGAGAAGATGTTCGAGTCGCGGCTCTACTGGGTGGACATGCTGATCGGTCTCGGCGCCAAGATTGTGCTGTGCGATCCGCATCGGGCCCTGGTGGCCGGGCCCGCGCCCTTGAGAGGCGCCGAGGTCCGGAGCCCGGACATTCGAGCGGGCATGGCGATGCTGATCGCCGCCCTGGCTGCCGAAGGCGAGAGCCAGATCTACAATATCTCGCAGATCGACCGCGGTTACGAACGGATAGACGATCGGCTGCGAGCGTTGGGCGCACAGATCGAGAGGATCGACCCGACCCAGTGATTGTTGCCGAAGATCGCGAGACGCTCACTGTGCGAGGTGAGGGCATCGGGTGCGCCGAGCTGGCAGGATGGTTCACAGCGTACCGCCTGATCGCCGGCATCACCACCCGAAGCGGCCCGGCCGGCGACCAAAACCTCCGACTCCTGACTGCCGAGCCCTCCGACTCGGAAACGTCCCGGTGGTTCGCGCTGAACCAAGCCTTCCAGACGGCATTCCGGGGCGTCGTCGTGAGCGTGCAACCTCACGGCACCGAACTACGGGAACACGAGTCGAGCTTCGACGGATGGCTGGTTCTGGACGGGTACGACGGCCATCTCACCGGGGTCGACGGCATCTTGTTGGCCGTGACCGTGGCGGATTGCGTCCCGGTATACCTCGCTCACCCGCCCACGCGGTCGATCGCGTTGCTTCACGCCGGATGGCGCGGGATAGCGGCCGGGATTCTCGAACGGGGGATCGATCGGCTGGCGGCTAGGGTGGCGGCTCCGCCCAAGGAGCTCGTGATGCACTGCGGTGTGGCCATCGGACGGGACCATTACGAGGTCGGCCCCGACGTCCTCGCGCAACTGGGACTCGGCGCCGGGCGGGGCCCGGCGCTCGCGGACCTGCGGGGCGTCTTGGCGGCGCGGGGGCGGGCAGCGGGCGTCGTGGAAATCAGCCAGAGCCCGTGGTGTACCCACCGGGACTCGGCCCACTTTTCGTCGCACAGACGCGACGGCGATGGGGCGGGAAGGATGGTCGCATATCTCGGTCGGCCTTTGACTTAACCAACCCCTCGCCGTAGATTTGGTCGTGTGGAGCGGGCGCGGTCGGGCCCGCGCTTTTTTTTATCGACGATGGGCGAAAACCTCGAGAGCCTGATAACGGAAGCGCGCCGCCGGATCGCAGAGCTGGGATACGAGCTTGTGGATCTGCGACGTCGTGGCTCTCAGAAACGCCCCGTCCTGCAAGTGCGCGTCGACCGGCAAGATTCGACGCCAGATCGTGGGATCACGCACCAAGATTGCACGTTGGTCAGCCGCGCTCTCGAGGAGTGGTTCGACGCCGAGGGAGCTTTCGGCGAGCGATACGTTCTCGAAGTGTCGTCGCCTGGCATAGAACGGCCGGTGCGCTGGCCTGAACATTGGGCCCGCTTTCGCGGGCACGACGTGAACGTGAAGCTTGCCGGGCGCGGCCGGGTTCGCGCGACGATCGTAGACACGAGTGATGACGGTTCAACGCTGATGTTGCGAGTGGCAGGAACGGACGAAGCCATCACCGTTCCATTACACGAAGCCCGAGACGCAACGCTGGCATTTGACTGGAAATAGACAAAGACTGAAGGAGCATACATGGCAACACCCGCCGACGTGCTTTCGGCGCTCCGTGAGCTTGCCAATGCCAAGCAGCTCGATGGGGGCGAACTCGTCGACCTGTTGCAGGACGGTATCCAGGCCGCCTTGCAACGGAGGTATGGTCCGACCGTCAATGCCGAGATTGAGATCGACGAGATCAAAGGCATCATCAAAGTGACGGTGTTGCGGCGGGTGATCGAAGAGGTGGAAGACCCGGCGTCACAGATCAGTCTCGAGGAGGCACGTTGGGAGGATCCCGACTTCCAAGTCGGCGAGGTATTGGAAGAAGAGGTGCCGTTCGAGGACTTCGGGCGTTCGGCGGTGCAGGCAGCGAAGCAACGCATCATCCAGCGCGTGCGTGAAGGCGAACGCTCGCGCATTCGCGAGGAGTTCTCGGGACAGGTCGGAGAGTTGCTGTCCGGGGAAATCCAGCAGATAGACCGCGGCAAGCTGGTCATCATGCTGAACCAGTTTCGCGAAGCCGAGGCCATTGTTCCATACCGGGAGCAAAACCGACGCGAACATTTCCATCAGGGTGACACAATTCGCGCCGTCCTCAAACGGCTAGAAGAAACACCACGCGGACCACGCTTGATCCTCTCGAGAGCAGATGCGGCGTTTGTGAGCGCGCTTTTTTACCTCGAGGTGCCGGAGATTCAGCAGGGCATCGTCGACGTCCGTTCCGCGGCGCGCGAGGTCGGAGCCCGAACAAAGATCGCCGTGGCCAGTAAGGACGACTCGGTCGATCCGGTTGGCGCGTGTGTCGGATTGAAGGGCAGCCGCGTGCAGGCTGTGGTCAACGAACTCGGCGGAGAACGGATCGACATCGTACCCTGGTCACCGGATCCGGAGCGTTTTGCTCGCATGGCCTTGGCTCCTGCGCGGGTCTCGCGCGTGTTCTTCGATTCGGAGGCCGGAGCCATTCAGGCCGTCGTCGACGAAGACCAACTGTCTCTCGCGATTGGAAAACACGGCCAAAACGTCCGGTTGGCTTCGGAACTCACAGGATGGAAAATCGATCTCTTCTCCAGCAGGGAATGGGTGGATCGCGGCGGAGAGGGACCGGTCTTTGCGCCGTTGGAGCCGGCGGAAGATCTGGTCGCGGACGTGGAGTTGAGCGAGCTGAAAGGGTTCCCTCCTGAACTGGTCCAGACACTGCAAACCGCGGGTTTCCAGTCCTTGCGCGATATTCTCGATCTCGAACGGGCCGACGTGTTGGCTATCGATGGCATGAGCGACGAACATGTCGACATTCTGATGGGCTTTCTGTCGGAGGTAACAGAGGAAAACGTCCCGGCGCCAGAAGACGGGATTGGGGCCGACGCGGCGGTTGAGGCGCCCGCGGAAGACGCGGCGGTTGAGACGCCGGCGGAAGACGCGGCCGTTGAGACGGCGGCGGACGACGCGGCGGCGGCGGCACCGGCGGACAACGCGGCGGAAGCCGAACCGGCAGAGATGGACGCGCCCAACCCTCCGGCCGACGACGTTGTGGACGAGGTGGAGAGCGAGGCGGCGGGCGAAGCCGAAGCGACCGCGGAGGACGACGCAGCGCCGGAGACGACGGAAGAGTCCGACACGGAGCCGGAACCGACCCCAGCGGCCTGATGGCAGGCGGGCCCTTGGGCCTTTTGGGTTTGGGCATGCGGGCCGGATCCGTGGTCGTAGGGACGGGTGGGGTGCGAGCGGCACTTCAACGTGACGAGTTAGCGCTCGTCATGGTGGCAAACGATCGCAGCTCGCGCACGGAAGAAAAAGTGCTTCGCCTCGCTCGGGCGAGGGGAGTACCATTAGTTGTTGGACCAAGTGCAGATGATTTGGGACGTTCCGTCGGTCGTGGATCGGTCCAGGCGGTGGGTGTTCGCGACGCCAAGTTGGCGACGGGCATCCGAGATCAAGCCACAGACGACGGACTGTAGGAGGCTCTAGGTGTCGAAGACGCGAATACACGATCTCGCGGCAGAATTCAGCATTCCGACCGAGCAGCTATTGAAGCTGCTGGCCGAGATGGAGATTCACGTTCGCAGTCACCTGTCGGCACTCGACGCCGGGCAGGTCGCACTCGTCCGTGCCCGCTGGGAGCGCGAAAAGAGGAAGCGCGCCCAGCCGGCTACGACGACGCGCCGTCGTCGCGCCACCAAGAAAACAACGACGCGGAAAACGGCCGAGAAGGAGCCGACCCCGTCCCGGCCCAAGCGCCGGCGCCGAACGGCCGCAGAGGTAGAGGCCAAAGCCGATCAGCTGGCCGCCGAAGAGGCAGAACGTGCCCAATTGGTCGAACCCACCATGGCCGTACCGCCGATCGATCCCGCCGAGCCCAAGCCCAGCCTCGAGGAGCGCGCGGCGGCCTTGTTCGGCGAAGAGGCAAAAGAGCCGGCGGAACAAACTCCCGGGGCCGTAGCGGTACCCGAAGTCGGGGCTCCAGCCGCACAGGCCGAGCCGGCGGCGCCAAGCCACGCACCCGAGCCGGCTCTCAAACCGGTGGCGGAAGACGCGCGGCCGACGCCGGTCACGAGTGGGTTGCGTCCGGTCGCATCGGCGGCACCGAAAGGGAAAACGCCCACGAGGGCGGCACCGCGCCCCGGGGCGGGACCGCGCCCGGTCGCTTCTGCCGCTCCTCGTCCCGCACCTACGGAAGACCGGCGCCCGGATCGCGATCGCAAGAAACGCAAGAGGACCAAACGGACCCAAGTCGACCAGCAGGCCGTGCAGGCCAACATCAGTCGTACACTGGCAAGCTTGCGGGGATCGGCACAGAAGAAGAGCCCGCGCCGCCGAGGTGACGAACCGACCTTCCGAGAGATCCAAGAGCAACGCCGGGCCGAAGAGAAGGAGCGTGAAAAGACGCTCATTCGTGTCAACGAGTACGTCACCGTGTCGGAGTTGGCCGGGATGTTGAACGTGACCCCGACGGAGATCGTGGGGTTCTGCTTCAAAGAACTCCGCATGATGGTGACGGTGAATCAGCGGCTCGATTTCGACCAGATCGAAATTATTGCCAGCGAGTTCGATTACGAAGCCGTGCTCGAAGAGGAATACAGCCCGGGTACGACGGAGGAAGCAATAGAGGACAGCCCCGAAGATCTCGAGCAGCGCCCGCCGGTTGTGACGGTCATGGGGCACGTCGACCACGGGAAGACGTCGTTGTTGGATTACATCCGCAAGACGAACGTCACCACCGGCGAGGCCGGGGGCATTACGCAGCACATCGGCGCCTATCATGTCGACGTTGGCGGCGGGCGCGGCATCACGTTCCTCGACACACCGGGCCACGAAGCGTTCACCGCCATGCGGGCCCGGGGTGCTCAAGTCACCGACATCGTGGTACTAGTGGTCGCGGCGGACGACCAAGTCATGCCACAGACGATCGAAGCCATCAGCCACGCCAGGAACGCCGGCGTCCCGATCGTGGTCGCCATCAACAAGATCGACCTTCCGAGCGCCAACATCGAGAAAGTCAAGCAAGACTTGCTCCAGCACGAGGTTGTTCTCGAAGAGTTCGGCGGAGAAACGATCTCTTCAGCGATTTCGGCCAAGACAGGCGAAGGTGTGAGTGACGTGCTGGAAAAGATCTTGCTGCAAGCCGACGTACTCGACAAGAAAGCGAATCCAAATCGGCCCGCGGTCGGCATTGTAGTGGAGAGTACGCTCGACCCCGGGAAGGGACCCGTGGCGACCGTCCTGGTGCAACACGGAACGCTGCGAACCGGAAACGACTTTACTTGCGGCCACCTGGCCGGACGCGTTCGCGCCATGTTCGACGAACGCGGTGTAGCGACGAAGGAGGCCGGCCCCTCGATTCCGGTTCGGGTAATCGGATTCAACGAGGTCCCGGTTGCGGGAGACACCTTGGCCGTCGTGGCCACTGCCGCCGAGGCGCGTGAAATTGCCCAAAAACGGCAACGTCTCCATCGCGAGGCTGCGCACCGGCGTACGTCGCGCGGCGTCAGCCTCGAGGACCTCTCGAGGCAACTCGAGGCCGGCAAGGTCCAGGCGCTAAAGATCATCATCAAAGCCGACCAGGGCGGACCGGCTGAGGCGTTGGCCGACTCATTCGCCAACTTGTCCACCGACGAAGTACGGGTCGAAGTCATCCATCGCGGTATCGGGGCGATCACCGAGAGCGACGTGCTCTTTGCCAAAGCATCCGATGCCATCATCGTCGGTTTCCACGTCCGACCCGACGCAAATGCCAGAAGCGTCATCGACCGCGAGCGGATCGACGTTCGTACCTACCGCGTCATCTACGAAGCCGTGGAAGACGTACGATTGGCGCTCGAAGGGTTGTTGCCACCGGAACAACGAGAGGTCGTGCTCGGCGACGCCGAAGTGCTCCAGATATTCAAAATCTCGAAGATCGGAACGATCGCTGGTTGCATCATGCGCAACGGCATCATTCGGCGGAGCGCGAAGATTCGCGTCATGCGAGACGGCGTGGAGGTGTACAACGGGATGCTCTCGAGCTTGAAGCGGTTCAAGGAAGACGTCCGCGAGGTCAAGGAAGGATTGGAGTGCGGCATGGGCGTCGAGAACTTCAACGATATCAAAGTAGGTGACAGGTTGGAGGCGTACACCGTCGAGGAGATTGCGAGGACCCTCGAAACCGCCGGAGCCTCCAAGGACGAATAGCGTGGTCGTCGGGCTCGTCACGTGGGAACTCCACCTCAACGGTTGCCAGTCGCTCAAAGACAAACGCCGGATCATGAAGAGCTTGAAGGATCGGTTGCACAACCGGTTCAACGTCTCCGTCGCAGAAACAAACCATCAAGACCGCTGGCAACGAGCGGAGTTGTCGTGCTGCGTCGTCACCACCGACAAGAAGCACGCCCAATCCGTGTTGAGTGCCGCCGATGGCCTGGTGGGACACGAACCATTGGCTCGAGTGATCGACTCGCAGGTGAGTTGGCTATGAAATCTCGGGGAAGTCATCGACAGGAACGGGTGGCGACACTCATCCAGCAGATTCTGGGTCGAGCCCTCACCACGCGCATCAAAGATCCACGGGTCGGTTTCGTTACGGTGACCAGCGTGTCGGTCTCAAGAGACCTGTCGCATGCAACGGCACGCGTGAGCGTCATGGGAGACGATCAGAAAAAAGCAGATGCTCTCGCTGGCCTGCAGCACGCCAGTGGGTACCTTCGCTCCGTGCTGGCACAATCGACGGATTTGCGAACGACGCCCGAACTACACTTCGTCATCGATCACGGACTCGAGCACGCGCGTCGTATCGACCAACTACTGTCCCAAGTCGATCAAGAAGACTCGCAATCCTGAACGACGGCTATCTACTCATCGACAAGGCCGTGGGCCCCACGTCGCACGACGTGGTGGCCGCGGTGCGGCGTGCGATCGGGGTGCAGCGGGTGGGACACACCGGCACACTCGACCCGTTCGCGTCCGGCCTGCTGCTCATTCTCGTGGGCCGCGCTACGCGATTGGCGCAGTACCTCGTCGGACTGGCGAAGCGATACACCGGCGTCATTACACTCGGCACAACCACGAACTCGTGCGACCGCACCGGCGAGGTTACCCAAACGAGTGATCTGTGGAAAACGTTGACGTCGCAGGACGTCGAACGAGTAATCGCCGGGTTGAACGGGCCGCAACGTCAACGTCCACCTGCATTGTCCGCCAAAAAGATCGGTGGGCAGCGCGCGTATAAGCTCGCGCGCCAGGGGAAATCCCCGGAGATCCCCTATCAACAGGTAGATATCTTTTCGTTTACCATGACGGCAATGCGGGGGGAGCAGGTGGAATTCGATGCTCTGGTAAGCAGCGGTACCTATATCCGGTCGCTCGGCCGCGATCTCGGCGAGCAGCTAGGGTGTGGTGCCCACCTTGCAGAGCTGAGGCGAACGGCGGTTGGCCCGTTCGAAATCCGAGACGCTGTCGAGGTCGACGACACACTTACCATCGACCGCTTGCGCCCGGCACGCGAAGTCGTGGCCCACCTACCGACGGTCCCGCTCGAGGGAGCTCAGCGCCAATCCGTATGCCACGGACGCCCCATCACCACACCGGAGGCTTTTTCAGGAACCGTCGCACTGGTGGACGGCGATGAATTGGTCGCGGTAGCCGAAGCGGACGGCACGCAAATCCAGCCGAAAGTCGTGTTGGCAGGATGAGCGGCACACCGAAACCGCGGGGCGGGGAGCGGGGCTCGGTCGTCACCGTCGGTACGTTCGACGGCGTCCACCTGGGCCATTGGGCGGTGTTGCGCGAAATCGCAGCGCGCGCCAAGCGTGATAATCGGCGCAGCGTGTTGGTCACCTTCGTGCCCCACCCCCTCGAGATCGTGAACCCGCAAGCAGCGCCCCAGTTGCTCACGGTCGGTGACGAGCGTTTGGAGATTCTGGCGCAGGGAGAGCTCGACCTGATCGTCTTCCTTTCTTTTACCAAGAGGCTCTCGCAGTACTCTCCCGAAGCTTTCGTTCGCCTGCTCATCGAGCGGTTCCAGATGCAAGAGCTGGTGATCGGGCACGACCACGGGTTTGGCCGCGGACGCTCCGGTGATGAAAGTTTGCTGCGGGAGCTGGGCAAGAAGCTCGGCTTCGAGGTAGACGTCGTGGGCGCTGTCTCCGTGTCGTCACGCCCCGCCTCGTCCACCCTGGTGCGGCGGGCGGTGGCTGGTGGCGATCTCGACACGGCCGAAGAGCTGCTCGGGCGGCCCTACTCCATAACGGCACCGGTGGTCCGCGGGAAGGCTCGCGGTCGCCAACTCGGATACCGAACCATCAACCTCGAAGTCACCGATCCGAGGAAGCTCTTGCCCCCGGATGGGGTATACGCTGTGCGGGCAGAATGGCGGGATGGGGCGGCGGGGGGAATGATGCACCAGGGCCCCCGACCCACGTTTGGTGAACAGGACCGGACGTTGGAGGCCCATCTCTTCGGCGTGGATGTGGAGTTGTACGACGTCCCGGTGAAGATCTCCTGGGTGAAAAGGCTCCGAGACGTGATGAACTTTCCCGACACCAAAGCTTTAGAGGCCCAGCTGGCTCGAGACCTCCAGGCCGCCGAAACTGCGTTGACAGGGTCCCGTGGGACCGCTACTTATCCAAGTTCTTCAGCTGTGGGCTGTTAGTGATGGCGAGCATACGCAATCGATTGATCTTCATTCTGCTGTTGGTCACCTTGGCTCTCGTGGGGCTCTGGCCACGGCAAGTCGTAGTCGGACCGGCGGCAAACGGAACGGATTCCACCGAGACGCAGTGGGGCCTCAAACTGGGCCTGGATTTGCAAGGTGGGATGCATCTGGCCGTCGAAATCGACCAGTCAGGGGGCCCGATCACCAACCCCGAAGATGCCCTCGACCGAGCCGAAACGGTCATCCGGAGCCGAATCGACGAGTTCGGTGTGGCCGAACCGCTGATCCAGAAGGTCGGGACCGACCGAATCATCATCCAGCTCCCGGGGATCGACGACCCAGCGCGAGCCAAACAGATCGTCGAGCGGTCCGCCTTCCTGGAGTTTCGCATCACGGACATGGACCGCGAATTCGAGCGAGCCCTCGATCGAATCGATCGGGCCCTGGTGAGAGCCGGCGTGACAGTCGGTGGTGACTCGACATCCACGGTCTCACCGCAAGCGGAAATTCTGAATCAACTGTTGGGTGCGGCCACCGACACAACGACTCAACCGGGGGACTCCGCCGCCGGGGCGGGGGCGGGGGCGGACTCGGTCGACGTTGCCACCGAAGGACCGAGCGAGACGATCTTTTCGAGTTTCCTCAATAACGGGGCTCTACCCGGTGAGGTGTTGGTCGTCGAGGAGGACGTTCCGCAAGTCACCCGATTGATGGAGCACCCCGAATTCCAGCGCAACGTGCCACGTGGCATCGATCTCCTGTGGGGCCGGGAGCCGATGTCCATGGGCGGACGGCTGTATCGCGGGCTGTATGCCGTTGCGTCCCGACCGATTATCACCGGCGACCGGCTCTCGGATGCGCAAGCGCAACTCGATCCCATCACCAACCAGGCGGTCGTCAACTTCCAGTTGACACGCGCCGGTGGGCGGATCTTTGGCCGAGAGACCGCCGAGCACATCAACGACTACATGGCCATCGTGCTGGACGGGCGGGTGCAGGGCCAGCCGCCGATTATTCGTGGTCAGATTCGCCGCCAGGGGCAGATCGAACTCGGCAACACGAGCATCGGCTCGGCGCAGGACCTCGCTCTGGTGCTGCGGGCGGGTGCGTTACCCGCACCGATCCACATCGTGGAAGAGCGAACGGTGGGAGCGAGCCTGGGCGAGGACTCGATTCGGGCCGGGCGCCTGGCCGGCATCGTGGCCATCGTCCTGGTCATCGGCATCATCGCGGTGTACTATCGCATGGCCGGCCTTGTGGCGATCGTGGGGCTATCCTTTTACGTATTGTTTACGCTTGGAGGGTTAGCGAGCCTGAACGCGACCCTCACCCTTCCCGGTCTCGCAGGCTTCGTGTTGTCGTTGGGGCTCGCAGTCGATGCCAACGTGCTGATCTTCGAACGAATACGTGAGGAGATCGCGATGAATCGATCACCTCGCGTCGCCGTCGAATCGGGGTTCGACCACGCGATGCCTGCCATCATCGACGGGAACGTCACAACCATCATCACCGCGGCCTTCCTCTTTCAGTTTGGTACCGGCCCCGTCCAGGGATTTGCGGTCACACTCATCATCGGGATCGTTGCGTCGCTGCTGACGGCCGTCTTCGTCACCAAAACCCTGTTCCTCATCTGGCTGCAGCGTCGGTCGGCTGCCACGGAGTTGTCGATCTGATGATTCGTTTCTTTGACAAGGCAGACTACGATTTTCTCGCGATGCGCAAACCGACCTTGGTTGGCGCCTTGGCGTTCATAGTTGTCGGCCTGATGGTGCTTGGCGTCCGGGGATTGAACCAGAGTATCGAGTTTACCGGTGGTACCCTCATCGAACTGACGGCGAACTCGGACGCGATTACCCAGAGCAG
>JAPULP010000350.1 GCA_027294815.1 Gemmatimonadota bacterium
TCCCAAGCGGAGAGATCTCGAGGATCCGATCGTACCCATCCTTCGAGAACGTCATCGTGATCCACGCGGCACCGAATGCGATTCCCTGTGGGGTGAAGAGGATCGAGTCCCCCGACGACGAGAACACCGCCCCGAAGCGGCTCGAGAGGTTGTCGATGATTCCAACAGTGTCTTTGCCGGGGCCCGCGAGCTTGCAGGCTGTGACCCACACGCGCGACGCGACCGCGTCGACGTGCAACACGGACTCACAGCCGCGTTGCACTGCGATCGAACGCGCACCGGCAAGCTGCGTCGTGACGTGCACGCGCGCCTGCCGAACGCTTTCGTGACTCAACCACTCCCGGAATCTAGGAGCAGCAAGGGCCATCACAATGCCCATGATGACCATCGCGGTGAGTACCTCAAGGAGTGTGAATCCGCGATTCAAACTTCCTCCCACCATAAAGATGTAGCGCGCCAGGTCGGGTGACTTGGCGCGCCTAAATCCATACCCGGCAAACTAGACGTGCGGAGCGTTGAGGACTGTGATATTGGGTGCAATGCCATTGTGTCCAACATCACAACCGGCGGTGAGCCCCCACCCGCGTGGCCTCACAGACATGGACAGATCTCACGATGTATCGTAGCTTGGCGTTGCATATGGAGAATCCAACTCTCGTTATTTCGAATCCGCCGCACCAGGACATCGACCCTGCCCTCGCGGCTCCGTGCTTTGGCCTTTCCCCCGCTGAAGTGCGGATGAAGGCAAACTATCCCGTGCCGGAGGTCTGGCTCGTCGACAGCGAGGGAGGCAATGTCGATCCGACGATCAACATTCTGCGTACTGCCGGTTTGAATGTCGTGTCAGTCGCAGGTCAGAAATTGGCAAGCATCCCCGCACAAACGATTGTCAAATCGTTCGCGTTTGCTGACGCAGGGCTGACACTCACTCTCGAAGACTCTCAGGTCGATCTCTCCTACGACGGTGCTCTCGTAGCCGTGTTCTGTCAGCCGCTGCCGGGAAGTGGACAAGCGAGCGGGGCTGGTGTCAATCCGCTGACCGAGGGCCTACGCCAGCGAAAGAGCGGCGTCTTCATGGCGCGCGACAGCTTGATAGGGTTTGGCGGCGGGAGGAGTAGTCTGGCGGGACCAGGAGAAGAAGAAGGCGAGAGCGCGTTTCTGGACATCTACTTGCCCGGGGGATCCGAGGATAGTCCTCCGATGCACCTGGCCATCGTTCAAGATCAGGTGGATTTTTCAGGGCTGGGTGATTTGGAACTGCCGCGCAAGAACGACAACATGGCGATGTTCGTCGCCGAATTTGAGAGCAAGTTCACCGGCGCGCGTCTGGACCGTCGCCTCGATGACATGCGGCCGCGCGCGCGCGCGATGGTCGGGAAGCGATCTGCCATTTCCGGGGAACGGAAAGGGTTCTCGTTCGCTACCGCTGCCCTCTCGCAATTGCTCGAGTCACTCTCTCCGGACCTCAAGGACATCAGTCAGTTCGAGCTGGCCTCGAGGCTCGCTTACCTCACGACCCAGTAGCGTCCGATAGCATCACCGGGCCGGTACGGTTGTCCGCGCCCAATCCCAGCTAGCCAACCCACGCTGATTCACCGCTCGCACTGCAAGGACCAACGGGCGGTCGGTCAAGTTGATCATGACCTCGGGCTCGCCAACGCGAACCGTGTAGCGCATGGGGTCGTCGACCGGACCGTACGCTACCGTGTACGATGAGACAGACGATTCGACACTTGGATTCCATTGAACGACTGTGCCCCCGCCTCCGCGTTCCTGGTGAACACGGAGGCCCGTCAGCCGCGACGGACTCGCCGCCAGCAGGGCGATCGAAGCGATGTTGGTCTTGGTAGTCTCCCGAATGAGGTCCTGATTGATCGTCGCCAGCTCGTCGGTGGCCTGGTGGTAGTGCGGGTTACCCAGAACGGGATAGGACCCTATTCCGCCGACGATATCACCGTACTCCTCATAATAGGCATGCGCGTCCGTCGACTTGTAATATTTGGCGTCGTACGTGATCAAACCCGAGAACAGAAACGCCGCCGCGTGTTGGACGTCTCGAATTCCTTCATTGGAATACCTGATGGTGTTGTCGAGCCGGCCGTTGTTGGCCCACCCCAACATGTCGTTGTTGAGTGCCCCGACGATGTGTTCGCCGTCCCGAACCGCCCGGCGCACGAACTCGCGGCTGCCCAATAATCCCGCTTCTTCACCGGTGAAAAATGCAAATTTGATCGTCGCCGGCATCGGATGGCCCGCAAACCGTCGGGCGGTTTCCAGCAAAACCGATGTCCCCGACGTGTTGTCGTCGGCACCGGGCCCGCGCTCGACGCTGTCGAAGTGGCTGCTGACGACGTAGACGAGGTCGGGATCTTCGGTTCCACGAAGCGTGGCAATCACGTTTGCACTGCGAATGCCGGGCCGCGGCTCGAACCATTGATATTCCGGCTCGTAACCGAACGACACGAGCATGTCGTGGATGTACTCCGCGGCCATGCCGTTGCCGGGCTGCGTAATGAACTTGGAACCGAACGCGAACAGCGCCGCCTGGTATTCGTAGAGCCGCGCGCCGGAAACGAATTCGGTCAGCGATCGAATTTCCCCCTGTATCGGAGCGAACATCGCCGCGCCACGTGCTCGCAAATCCCGTTCTGCCGCGAGACTGCTTTCGAGACGTTGCACGACATTTTCATGCGTGACCGTGCGGTCGAGGTGCACGAGGTAGACGCCACGCTCGGGTGACACGGTATCGCCGTCCCGCTCCGCAACGACGAGCACTTTCGTGGCGTCCGCACTGGAAGCCCACTCGTATTCCGGAGCGATGGTGCGCACCGTGTTGTTGTGGAACAGCTTGATCTCTTCTCCCGTGTTGATCTCGTACAGGTACGACCGCTGGTGACGGCCTTCACCCTTCGCAGCAAGAACGAGGTCGTTGCTGATGAATCGTGGAAACCTGTCATGCTGAATTTCGGAGGAGAGAAGCCTTTCACCCGTCCCGTCCGCTCCGACCACCGCCACTTCCCAATTGTCCTCCGGCATAATCTGGAACGTGACGGACTGACCGTTTGGCGACATCGCCGGCGCGCGTAGCGGCCGGTCGGAGCGCACAACCGTCACCGGATTCCACCCGGCGGACGCCGATGCCACCTTCACCGCGGTGACGTCACCGTCACGTGAGAGGAACGCAAACGCCGGAGCGCTTGCCGCGTGCGCCGGGGAGTTCCCCTCGTACGACCGCGACACCGCCGAGGAAATGTCGTACAATGTGATTTGGTTGTTCCCCTCGCTGAACAGCAAGGCTCCGCTGTTTGCCAACGCGACGAGCCCACTCTTGGGACGCCCGTCTGTCGTCAATCGTTTCGCCGTCTCCGCTTGCGCGTCAAATACATACACATCGATCGCCGGCGGCGCGCTCGGATCGGTGTCGTCGCGCGCTCCGCCTATCAAGTACAACGCCTGCCCGTCGGCCCCGAACGACAACTCCAGCTTGAGGAGACCATCCAGCGACACACGATGCTCGGTTTCCGATTGCAAATCGCGAATGGCCAGCCTGGCCAATCGCGCCTCGATCAACGCCGCGTCGCGGCGGCGGGCGAACGCTCCCCGTCGGTCCCGCTGCGCCATGAGTCGCTCGGCATCCGCCCGCACCCGCCGCAACTCGTCACTCTCCTCGACGGTCAGATACACGCCGAAATCGCCGCTAGGGGAAAAGACAAAGTTCCGTCCGGGAAACTCGGCAATCCCTCCCGGCTCACGGTCCATCGGTACGATATGGGTCACCGTGGACGCCCCGGATCCAGTCTCGTACGCTGCAAACCGACCGTCGGCGCTGAACCTCACCGATCGGCCGTCCACTGCGATTTCTTCGACCACGTACAGCTCCCCCGTGGCCAAGGCGACTCGCTGCAAGACACTGTCCGCCTGGCCGCCGCGCATCACCCTGAGATAGGCGCCCAAGGCGCCGGCATAGTCACCCCGGTTCCACATCTGCTGCCCGCGCTCGAGAGTCTGGTCCAGTCGGTTTTGCTGCGCGGTGAGTGGCGCCGCCGAGGCAGCGGAAAGCAAACCCACAATCAAGACTCGATACATCGTTCGTCCTCGGAGTGCATAGGAGACATTTCATAAGGTGTTCGGCTCGACGCGGAGGGGGAAGGGTCCGTGGAAAGCTGCGCTCGCTGATATGCCACATCCGCGGTACTTTCGTTCAATCCGCCTGGGGAGCACGTACTATGTGGAAACGCACACTAAGAACGGCCGCCGTTGGGTTGCTTGCGACGGCTTTGCCCGGAGCGGCGCTCGCGGCTTCACTGCAACAGGGCACAGCCGTCCGCGCCGCAACGCCGTCCGCGGCGATCGAACGGTTTGCCCGGCAGATTGCCGCCGATGTGGCACACGACGACGTCGGAGCCATCACCGCGGGAGTGTTCGTCGGAAGCGAGATCGTGTGGGCCCAAGGATTCGGCTGGGCCGACCGAGACCGCCGCATCGCGGCCGACGTCAACACAATTTACAGAATCGGCTCCATCTCCAAGTCGTTCACCGCACTTCTCATGACTCAGCTCGCCGCCCGCGATGCGCTCGACATCGACAAACTGCTGAGCGACTACCTACCCGAAGCCAAGCAGCTCGCGGGTGGCGCGGACACCCTAGCGGCCGTGACGCTGAGAAGGCTGGCCAGTCACACGGGGGGCCTGATTCGGGAACCGGAATTGCCCGGAGCCGCGGCTGGTCCAATCGCCATGTGGCAAGACAAGATCCTCGCGTCGATACCGATGACATCTTTTCTCGCCGCGCCCGGAGAACGGTACTCGTACTCCAACATCGGATTCGGGATGCTTGGCTTGGCGATCTCGCGCGCGGCCGGCAGACCGTTCATGGATCTCGTCACCGCGTACATCATCGAGCCGCTCGAGATGAAACAAACGGTGTTCGTCATGACGCCCGAGCTATACCCCAGCCTCGCCGTGGGATACTCGGTGGCGCGCGACGGCACGATCAGTCCCGACAGGCCGGCGTTCGAGCACTGGGGACGCGGATACAAAGTACCCAACGGTGGGGTCTACTCCACGGTTGGCGATCTGGCCCGCTTTGCGGGTGCGATCACAGGAACGTCGGCGGCGGAGGTCCTTCCACCAGACTGGCGACGTGAGATGATGCGAGTGCAGACACCCGAGAGCCCAACCGCGGGTTACGGGCTGGGGTTCAGCGTGCGGACGCGAGAGAGCGGAGTGCGGACCGTGGGCCACGGTGGATCGGTGGCTGGATACAACGCCAATCTGGTGTTCGATCCGATGAGCAAGGTGGGCGTGGTGTTGTTGCGCAACTACAATCGTGGCAACACGAACCTCGGCCGCTCCGCGGCCGAGCTCTTGGAAGAACTGGTGCAGGAGGGGATGGGACGGCGCGAGTGACCTCGCCGGGCGTCATCGAGAGGTACCGATCACGGCTCCCGCTCGAGGCAGGGGTACGAGCCATCACCCTCCACGAAGGGGAGACACCACTCGTCGAGGCGCCACGCCTGGCCGACGCGCTGGGCCTGTCGTGCCGCTTGCTTCTCAAGCTCGAAGGACTCAACCCCACCGGATCGTTCAAAGATCGTGGTATGACCGTCGCGGTCTCCAAGGCAGCGGCGGAGGGATCTCGGGCAATCATCTGCGCTTCCACCGGGAACACCTCCGCGTCGGCCGCCGCGTATGCGGCGCGGGCGGGTTTGGAAGCCTACGTCGTCATCCCGCAAGGCAATATCGCATCGGGCAAGCTGGCGCAGGCTGTGGTGCACGGCGCCAAAATCGCGGCCATCGACGGGAACTTCGATCGGGCCCTCACCCTAGTGTCCGATCTCGCGAAAACGGAGTCGGTCACGATCGTAAACTCGATCAACCCGTACCGCATCCACGGACAAAAAACCGCGGCGTTCGAAATTTGTGACGAGCTTGGCGCCGCGCCGGACTATCATTTTCTCCCCGTCGGCAACGCCGGAAACATCACCGCGTATTGGATGGGGTACCGGGAGTACTGCGAAGCTGGATTAATCGAGGCCAAGCCGAAAATGATCGGTGTTCAGGCGGCCGGTGCCGCACCCATCGTCTTGGGGCGGCCCGTGCCCAATCCCGAAACCCTGGCCACGGCCATCCGCATCGGCAATCCGGCGAGCTGGCAGGCCGCGGTCGCCGCCCGCGACGAATCCGGAGGGGCGATCGACGCCGTCACCGACGAGGAGATTCTCGAGGCGTACCGCACGGTGGCGGCCACCGAAGGCATCTTCGCCGAGCCGGCCTCGGCGGCGGCGGTGGCGGGTCTCACGAAAATGCACGCCGCTAACCGTCTGGCTGCGCCATCTGTTATTGTTTGTACACTAACGGGACACGGGCTCAAGGATCCCTCGGTCGCGATGAAAACGTGTCCCGCGCCGAAAGCAACACCCGCTGAACTCAACGCCGTTCGAAAGGCATTGGACCTGTGACCGCAGAAGGACCCGTCCGACTCGCCGTCTGCGAGGGCGCCGCGGGGATGAACCCCGGGGACGACAACTGGCGCGCCTTGGTAGCCGACGCGAAAGACGCGAAAGCCG
>JAPULP010000351.1 GCA_027294815.1 Gemmatimonadota bacterium
ACCGGCTCCACCCGTTCGATACTGTGGGTTCTCGGGTAGTGGGGTTGGCGTCACAGACGTGGTTGCTTCTTCACAGTAGGCTCCATAGAACCGGGGCACAGGGCACTGGAGCTGCAGGCCCCCTGGCATGAATCCTACCCCGGATCGCTCGTCGGTGGATCCGCGGGAAGGGAATCCGGGAGAACGTGGGGAATGGTGGTCGTCGGCGATAGCGGCAGATTACCTTAAGGGGACACCAGAACGACCTTCCAAACATTCGGGGTGTAAAGCGTGGCTCAATTTCGAGATGAGTGGCTTAACGTGACTCTGGCCCAACTCATCGGTGAGGACAAACTCGCGGAGATCAAACAGGGCGACGATGTCAAGTCGTCGCTGTGGGAGACCGTCGTGGCCCGCGAGGCCGCGACCGACTCCGAAATCCTGGGCACGCTCGCGACGAAGTTCCGCGTAAAAATCGCGGACCTCGGGCAGATGGAATCCGCTGCGAAGGACGTCGTCACCGAAGACCAAGCACGTAAGTACCACATCCTTCCGGTGCGTGCCACCGATTCGTACCTCGAGATCGCCACCGCCAATCCGTTCGACATCGACTGTGAAAAGACCCTGGCGTTTGCGACGGGACGTGAAGTGCGACTCTTGCTGGCCAGTCCTGTGATCATCGGCGAGCGGCTCGACGAGCTGTATCGGTCTGAGAACGTCATGCAACGGATCCTCGACGGCATGGGCGATTCGGATGCGGATATCTCCATGCTCGAGGAGAAGCCGGAAGAGGAGAAGTTCGTCGTCTCAGAGGCGGAGGCGTCGCAGCAGCCGGTCGTCCGGATGGTGGACCTGATCTTGTCCGAGGGGATCCTGTCGCGGGCGAGCGACATTCACGTCGAGCCCGAGGAAGGTGGTGTCGCGGTCCGCTACCGTATTGACGGCGTACTCCGTCAGATTATGAAGATCCCGCGTGCGGCGGGGGTCCCGTTGATCTCGCGTCTTAAAATCATTGCCCAATTGGACATTGCCGACCGGTTGCGGCCTCAGGATGGCCGCGCGCGCGTTGTGGCGAACGGCGTTCCGGTCGACCTGCGGGTTTCGACACTGCCCGTCTCGCAGGGAGAGAAGGTCGTCATCCGAATCCTCGATTCGAGCCAGACGGTGCTCAGTCTGGACGGGTTGGGGCTCAACAAAACCGAGGCCCGGTCAATTGAGGAACTGCTGGAATTCCGCGACGGCGTGATCTTGGTGACCGGGCCGACGGGTTCGGGTAAGACGACGACCTTGTATTCCGCCATACGGCACGTGCAGAGCGAAGGGGTCAACATCGTAACCGTCGAAGATCCGGTCGAGTACCGTCTTGACGGGATCGTGCAGGTGCAAGTGCACGAAAAGGCGGGTCTCACGTTCGCCGCCGCCTTACGATCGATTCTCCGCCAGGACCCGGACGTGGTGCTGGTTGGTGAGATTCGCGATCTGGAAACCGCCCAGGTCGCCATTCAAGCGTCGCTGACCGGTCACCTCGTGCTTTCGACGCTCCACACCAACGATGCCGCAAACGCCGTTACGCGGCTTAACGATATTGGAATTGAATCCTTCAAGATCGCGTCGGCGCTTCGCGGTGTGGTAGCCCAGCGACTCATGCGCACGCTCTGCACCGCGTGTCGTGAGGAACGGTCGGACCCGGTTCCCGCGAAGCTCCACCGGTGGATTCCCGACAACAAAGGATTGCAGAAGGCCGTTGGATGTCCCGAGTGTGCCATGACCGGCTATCGGGGGCGTTTCTCGATTCTCGAAATCCTGAAGATAACGCCGATGTTAGAGCGGCTCATTGCGGAGGGTGCCACGGCCGACAAGGTGGCCGACGCCGCGGCCAGGGAAGGCATGGCATCGTTGTGGGACAGCGGCTTGGCCCATGTGCTGGTGGGAGAATCCACGATCGAAGAGCTGCTTCGCGTAGTCGACATGCCACAGGACGACGAAGTCACGCCCCAGGGCGATGGCGACCGGCGACGTGCTCGCTCCGGAGCGACTGCGGTAGCGCCCGAGCAGATCTCGGACCAAGCCAAACAGGTGACCGATCAGTTCGAGTTGCTCGACGGAGGGTCGGCGGTCGACGGCGAAGCTGCCGGAGTCCGCGTGTTGCTCGTCGACGACGAAGATCAGCTTCGTCGGGTGATGCGGGATCTCCTAGAGCGTGGTGGATATACCGTCTTCGAAGCAGGCAATGGCGCGCAGGCTCTCGAGCAGGTGGACATACACGCGCCGGACATCCTGGTGCTGGATCTCAATCTCCCGGGTTTGGACGGTTATGGCGTGATCACCAAACTGCGATCGCTCCCTACAACCGAACACATCCCCATTATCGTTCTGACCGCCAAAGGTGACGAAGACAATGAAGTCAGGGTGTTCGAGCTGGGCGCCGATGACTTCTTGAGCAAGCCGTTCCGGGCTCGAGCCCTCTCCGCGCGTATTCAGGCCGTTCTCGCGCGCACCCGCCGCTAGGACCCTACGAGTCTTTCACTTCTCGCTGCCGCGCGCTGTCCAGCGTGACGTGATCTTCGGTCGGTGCGTTCGGTTTGACTCGCACGGACTTGGCGGGAATCCCTAGGTTCACGTGGTAAGGACGAACGTCGCGAGTCGCCATGGCCCCGGCTCCCACCATCGATTCCTCACCAACTCTCACGCCCGCGAGCACGGTAGCGTGGTACGTGATGCGCGCGCCGTCCTCGAGCACCGTGGTGGCACTCGTGACATCGACTTGGTCGGTAATGCTGTGTGTGTGGCTGTAGATGTTCGCATAGTCGGCGATTGACACGCGGTTGCCGAGGACGATGCCCCCGCGGTCGTCCAGCAGGACATGGCGGTGGACCACGACGTTGTCGGCCACATCCATCTGGTACCCGAACGTGAACTCGACGAACTGGAAACATTTGAAGCTCTTGCCGCAACGCTTGAAGATGTGCGTCGCCAGGATACGGCGGAATCGTATGCCGAGGTCGACGTTGCCCCCGCCCAGCGACGAGCGGTCGAAGCTCTGCCACAGCCACAGGAGCGGTTTCACTCGTCCGTAACGCACAGGATCGACTTCGTCGTAGTACTCGGGCTCGAGCGTGATGTTGTGCGGGTCCAGCGACCGCAGCGCGACCCGCGTCGTCTCCGGGAGCTCCGGGTCGATGACGAGATCGTCGTAGTTTCCGGCGCCGGGATAATAGAGATCGAAGAGGGTGCGACGGCACAGCGCATACCGGTCGCAGTCCGGGTCCTGGAGTTGGTCTTCGATGTTTCCCAACCATCGATCGGCGATCCCTCCGAATGGTTCGGGATGGGTGAGAGCCCGCAATGGCCGTCGCGCCATGATTAACTCCGTATGAAGGCAGGGTCATGAAACTGACTGCCCCGCGGCAGGCCAGTTAGTTTTCGAGTGCAGTGGGTTGACAATGATTCTCATTCGCCATCAAGGACACTAACCGTTCAACCCTGAAGTCGTGTTGTGAATTAGGACCTCTTGAACTTCGGCCCAAGAAGGTCCAATTGAAAGAGAACGAGCCGTTTATCCTGTCATCCTGTCAAAAAAACTCTGCGTCTTCAGCGTTCTGCGTCGAATACGTTAGGGCAACTACGACCCAGAGTACTAACGGTTGCTCCGACTTGCGATTCGCGCGCGTTCCCGTTCGATGCGACGCAGTGATTGGGTCCATTGATCCGACGTCACGCCCACGTATTCTGCCGTGAACGGTTCCAGCATTGCGATTCCCGTCTCGAACACGTAGACGGCGGCGGCCGTCTCGCGCTGCGACACTCGCTGCTGATTCCACAACGGGGTGATGGGTAAAATCCCAATGGGTCGAAACAGTCGATTTCGGCTGATGATTCTAACCTGCTCCGGGTCAAACGGCGCCTGCTCTTGCTTCCCATAGACCGTGACAAGGAAGGACACGGGCTCCATCACTCCAAAACGCTCGGCCGAGCGACGAATCTCGGTGGCATTCATCTCACGCAGTGCGTGGAGAGATCGGTAGGAATCGGGGGCGAGCAGCCGTAGGATCAATTCGTCGAGCGGCATGAGCCGGATTTCCACGTTTGC
>JAPULP010000352.1 GCA_027294815.1 Gemmatimonadota bacterium
GGTGTGATAGAGGGTGCGCCCCTTGCGACACCGGCGTTGCTCGCGAGCGTACTCCTTCACCGAGAGGCGATGACCCCGACGTTCGGTGTGGTAGCCGGTTACACGCTGCTCCACTACGGAATATTCGTGCTTCTGGGCGTAGGTACGTCCGGCGTCATCAACGCACTCGGATTGAAGCCGGCCCTGCGACACGGTGTCATCTTTGGCCTGGGCGTGCTGAACGCGGTCCATTACGGTGCGTTCCTCGCCACCGATGCGCAGATGCTCGCCGTCTTACCGGCGGTCCATGTGGTGCTTGCCAACTTGCTGGGCGGCATGGCCATGATGGCGTACTTGCATCGCGTCGAAGGTGTAACCGAACCCCTCGGCCTCAGCGGCCTGAAGCAGTATCGTCTGGTCGTCGACGGCATCGGCACCGGAACCATCGGTGCAACCAGCGTCGCGATTTGGTTCTTCCTGCTCGACATACTTGCCGGCCGGCCCTTCTTTACGCCTGGTGCGCTGGGGGCAGCGCTCTTTCTCGGTGCAACTAGCCCGTCGGATGTCGCCGTCACGTTGGGACTCGTCGCGACCTATACCGTGCTCCACTTCGCCGCTTTCTTCGCGGTAGGGGTGGCGTTCGTGTGGGTTTCGGAGCGGATCGAGCGGACCCCGGGTTTTTGGCTCCTCGCGGTCATGGGCTTCATTGTGGTGGAGGCGGGCTTCTTGGGCGTTGCCGGCATGCTCGGCGGGTGGGTGCTCGGGGTCCTCGGCGGGTGGCTCGCGGTGCTGGTGGGCAACCTGCTGGCCGTCGGGGCCATGGGACGGTGGATCTGGACTACGCATCCGGCGCTTCGGGAAAAGCTCGTCGAGCAACCCGTGGCGACGATGGTGTAACCTGCACGGCCCGAGCTGGCCTCATGGGAAATTCATCGGGTCTTCAGCAACCGAGAGCAATGTTGAAATTGCGCCGGGGGGACTATGAGGTTGGCTGTGTGGGCGACTACGCAGGACCATGGCCGGCGCTGCAACCTCGTGGTTCCCTTAACCCGACAAAGCCCCTAGGTGAGGTGCCATAACGGGTCACCAGCATGAACTCTGGAGTTAGAGAGTTCGCGACCCCGCCCCTGTGTCGTCCCAGGGGCGGGGTTACTTCTTTTCTGCAGCTACGTGCGGTTATCTAGCAACATCCGACGTCGCCACCGCAGCAGCCGCCCCCGTCATCGATGTCCGTGCAACACAACACCGTTGGGGCCAGGTCTCTGTCTGTGGTCATGATTCCTCCTAACTGTTGTGAGTGACAACTATCCAGTCAAATAAAACTGGAAAAAGGGTGCTATTTGCCGGATATCGGGACTACACAGCAAGACCCCCCGGACGCCTTCACCCGGTCGGCCGCGGCTGCCGCGAGCCGGCGAATCAATTCGGTCATCGACCGGCGCGTTTCCGAATCAAAATCACTGAGCAATCCCTTTTCCTGCTCGATGATCTGACGGTGGATCTGTTGGTACAGGCTCCGGCCCGCGCCGGATGCTTCGAGCAGGATGGCGCGCCCATCCTCCGGATGCTCGGTCCGCTCCACGTAGCCTTTGCGCTCGAGCGCGGCGACCACGCGACTTGCCGTGCTCTTATCGAGGTACAGCTCGGCGGCCATCTCGTTCAACGTGAGTCCACCTCGCAGGGTGAGCACCTCCAGCGCATGGCACTGCGTGATCGACAGGTCATGGCAACAGATCCGGTCGCGATCCCTGAACTGATAGACCCGGATGAGGTCGCCGAGTGCCTCGTACAAGGCCTCAGCATCCTGTTGGAGCCGTGGATCGGATATGGTCGCGAGTCTGCTCATGCGTTCAATGTAGTTGTTGATAACAACTATAATAGCGCCACACGGCAAATGTCAAGCTCGGGATCAGTCGGAGTCGGTGGTCAGGAGGCGGAGAAGGGAGGTAGGGTCGATGTTGCCCCCGGACACTATGGCCACCACGACATCGCCCGGTGCGATCGGGATTCGACCCGCTAAAAGTGCCGCGGTTGCCGCCGCCCCCGCGGGCTCGGTGACGAGCTTGGCCCGTGACATGAGCAGACCCATCGCGTGGACTATTTCGTCGTCGGTAACGAGCACTACGTCATCCACGCACTCTTTCACGAATTCGTAGTTCAGCTCTCCGGCCATTGGCGGTGCGAGACCATCGGCGATCGTGTCGACGGCATCGGCGTGCACGGCGTGTCCCGCGTCGAGGCTCTGACGCATGGTAGAGGCGCCCGTCGGTTCGACGCCGAAGATCCGTAGGTTCGGCCGGCTCATTTTTGCCGCTCCCGCGATGCCACTGATGTGTCCGCCTCCGCCGATGGGGGCGACGATGGTCGTCACCTGCGGGCACTGCTCGAGGATTTCGAGCCCTACGCTGCCGGCACCAGCGATGATCTGCGGATCGTCGAACGGATGGATGAATGTGAGTCCACGGTCCTGTTCGAGCGCTCGTGCTTTGTCGAAGAGGTCGTGTACCGTCCCGTGCAGGATCACTTCGGCTCCGTACCCGGTGGCCGCCTCGGCTTTGATCTTCGATGCGTTTTGTGGCATAACCACCGTTGCCGAGATCCCGGTTTCGGCGGCCGCCCACGCCAGGGCCTGCGCATGGTTCCCGGCCGACACGGTGATCACTCCGCGGGCGCGCGCCGACTCGTCGAGCTGGGTGAGCTTGTTGAGGGCCCCGCGAACTTTGAACGATCCCGTCTTCTGAAAATTTTCACACTTGAGGTGCAGCTCGGTGCCGATTTCTCTGCCAAGAAACGTGGAAGTTTGCATCGGAGTGCAGTGGACGCGGTGCTTGATGCGTTCACGGGCGTCGGCAAAGTCGTCGAGTGTGAGCGGAAGCATGGGGAAAGATATGCTGGGGAGAGGGAGACGTGAAAGTAGGTTGTAGGGTGTAGGGTGTAGGGTGTAGGGTGTAGAATCCTTAGAACACCATACCCTACACCCTACACCCTACACCCTATTCCATGAACTACTGGCTGCTCAAATCCGAACCCAACGTCTATTCGATCGACGCCCTGGCACGCGACGGCCACACGTGTTGGGAGGGGGTGCGAAACTATTCGGCGAGAAACAACATGCGCAGGATGGCCGTCGGGGATCTCGCCCTTTTCTATCACAGCAACGCCAATCCACCAGGGGTGGCGGGGATTTGTCGAATCAAGAAGGAGGCGTATCCGGATCGCTACGCCTGGAACAAGGGGAGCAAGTATTACGACGAGAAATCACCCAAGACCACCCCCAGGTGGTTCATGGTGGATGTCGAATACGTCTCGACCCTTGACGAATTTGTGTCGTTGGAAGAGGTGAAGAGCACCAAGGCACTCGAGAACATGGTGTTGGTCAAGCGGGGGCGTTTATCGGTCCAGCCGGTGACCAAAAGTGAGTTCGATACGATCGTCAAGAAGGGGAAGAAAAAGTAGTCTTAGTCACTGAAGTCCGGGTGGCTTCGAAGGAATGTGGTGGCGGCGTCACTCCCCAAAGGCTGGTGAAAATAATTCCCCTGTCCGAGGTCACATTCCAGGTCCTTCAGTTCGTCGAGTTGTTCGCGGGTTTCGATACCCTCGGCGATTACTTGCATGTCGAGGGTCTTCGCCAGGGCGATGATCGTGCGGACGATTTCGGCAGATCCCAAGCGGGTGCCGATACCGCTGATAAACGAGCGATCGATCTTCAACGTGTCGATAGGGAAGCGGTGGAGGTAACTCAGCGACGCGTAGCCCGTCCCGAAATCGTCCATGTGCAGCTGGACGTTTAGGGCTTTGAGTTGCGAGAGTGCCCGCTTGGCTGGTTCGGCTTCCTTCATGATGGCGTGCTCGGTCATCTCGAGCACTAGGTGTCGGGCGTCGAATCCCGTGGAATCGAGGATGGATCCGATTGTTTTCGCTGCGTCGGGCTGCGTGAACTGCCGGCCCGAGAGATTCACGCTCAACGTGAGCTGCGGCGCATCTGCCCGGAGGTCTTCCCATTTCTTGGTTTGTCCGCACGCCTCTTGAAGAACCCACCAACCAATCTCTTGGATCATGCCTGTTTCTTCTGCGACGCTTAGGAACTGATCAGGCGCAAGCAACCCGCGCGTGGGGTGTTGCCATCGGAGGAGTGCCTCCATGCCGGTGACCTTCCCAGATTTTAGCGATACGATGGGTTGGTAGAACACGCGGAACTCTTCGCGTTCGAGTCCGCGCCGCAAGTCGGTTTCCAACTCGAGGAGCGCGACGGCCTTCTGGTGCATGGCCGTGTCAAAAATCTCGTGGTTTCCTTTGCCGCGCGTCTTGGCCCGGCGCAACGCGAGGTTGGCGTCTCGCAGGAGCTGGGCGGGCTGGCTATAGCCGCTAGTGCTCACCGCGATTCCAATGCTCGTCGAGACGAAGATCTCTTTGTCGTCGATGATGAAGGGCGCGGCGAGCAAATCGCGCATCCGATTGGCGACACGGGTGGCGCCGGTTTCGTTGGTGATGTCCTCAGCCAGGATGACGAACTCGTCGCCGCCCAATCGCGCAAACGCATCGGTGGGGCGGAGGCACGCGAGGAGCCGGCGGGCCACCAATACCAAGAGCTGATCGCCAAAAGCGTGACCCATGCTGTCGTTGATTACTTGGAAGCGATCAAGATTCAGGAGGAGTACGGCAAACAAGTAGTTCTTTTGTCTTCGCGCTCGACCGAGAGATCGATCAAGGTGATGAATCAGCAACGACCGATTGGCGAGTCCGGTGAGAGGATCGTGTAGCGCATCTTCGATGAGCTGTTGCTCGGCGCGCTTCCGGTCCGTGAGATTAAGGCACGTCGTGACGATGGCCACCGGGCCGTCGGGTCCTTCGACGATGTCGGAGATGAGCAATACCGGAAACGTGCTGCCGTCTTTGCGGGTGTCGAGTGTTTCCCGCTCCCAGACACGAATCTTGGCCACCTGTTCCATCGATTGCCGGCTGTGCTCATCGGATGCCGACAACATGGACGCTTCTTGGCCAAGGAGCTCCTCCACCGGGTACCCGTGCATGGCGGCGTCGGCTGGATTGGTAAACAGGATCTTGCCGTCGAGATCGGTGATCGTCACACCGATGTGCATCATCTCCACGGCGCGCTCGAGGCGCAGGAGAGCCGATAGGGCCTGCTGCCGACCCGTCTCCGCTTGTTCCAGCTTCTCGAGGATGGCGGTCAGCTCGCTGGATTGGGCTTCTGTGGCTTCGGAAAGACTCATCCCGGCACTTTAGGATGGATGTCCTGGTCAAACAACGATGTGCGTCACAATACCGTCGTTTGCTGGCGAAAAACCAAACAAAATCCGAATATTTGCTGCGTTTATCGGGGCGTGTCGGCTCGGGCGATTTCCGCTTCGGCAGCGATGTATCCGAACGCCGACCATTGGGTGGCGGACAACACCGTCCGCCACACACGATCAGCCTCTTCAGGCCGGTCCGTGAGGGCGTACCAGTTCCCCACGCCGTATCCCATGGTGGCGTTGGTCAGCGGCTCGCCCTGGTCGTCGGAGTTCAACAGCGCGGTAGGTGAAAGTTGACCGGTGAACAGGAGCAGCAGCCGGTGGTAGGTGTGGTTCTCGATAATGTCCATGTCGAGACTGATCGGGTCGAGGGCAGCCGCGGCGTCGTCATCGAGGCCCAAGCGTTTCAACGTCATGTAGAGCCAGTAGGATGTGGCAACGAGGGCGTCCGGATTTTTCGATACTTCCATGCATTCGCGATAGGCCTGCACGGCGTCCGCAAAACGTCCGGTCAAGTAGTAAGTCAGCCCGAGGTGATACCAGATGTTGAACTGCAACGTGCTGGTGGGAATGTTTCGCGCGTTCGGCAGCCCGTCGGGTTCGATCTCATCTTCGGTACCCAGGATGAGGTTTGCCGCGTGCTCGAGGTCGTCCACTGCGAGATCGAACCTTCGCACGCTGATATAACGGTGGCCGCGGTGACGATACATCCGAGGGTCCTTCGGGTGGAGTTCGATGCCTTTCGTATAGACCTCAATCGCTTCCCTATACTGTCCCAGATACGCGGTCCGGCGACCCAACCAAATGATCGCATCGGCGGCGGTGGAGTCCGCTGCGTAGTTGTTTTGGGCCGTGACGAGTCTTTGCTCGTGCGCCATTTGCACCTCGTCGGTCAACGGTGGTGCGGCCAATGTGTCGCCGAACAGTGAAACGGCCTGGGCGCCTGGAGGAAGCGGCCACAGCCGAGAGCCCGCGTTTTCTTCCGCGCACGCGATCGTGGTCGTAGTCAGGGCCATCAACGCGAGCCTACGCATGGAGCGCTCCAGAAAGCGGTTTAGTAAGGGGATGGCGGACTCCGCTATCGTACCGCGGTTGGCGAGGTGAGTCCAGTCCCTTACGCGGTGGCTGTAGTTGGACCAGATTCCTCGCATGTCTCTCAGTAATTTCGCCCAATCGACATTTAAACCTGCGCGCTGGCTCCCGGGGCCGCACCTCCAGACCGCCGGCGCGCGGTTCCTCAGACCCAGCGGCGCCATGCCGTTGTGGCGGGAGCGAATTGAGCTCCCGGATGGAGACTTCGTCGACTTGGATTTTGCGACCGATCCCAAGACCCTGCCTGGCAATGGACGACCACTCGTGTTGCTGCTTCACGGCCTCGAGGGGAGCGCGCAATCCAAGTACGCATTGGAAGCCTACCGTGCGTTGAACCGTCAAGGCATTGCGAGCGTGGGGCTGAATTTCCGATCGTGCAGCGGCGAACTGAACCGTTTGCCTCGCCTGTATCACTCGGGTGAGACGGCGGACATCGAGTACGTATTGCGTTTCCTCGCCGAACGATTTCCCGACCAGCGCCGAGGCGTGATTGGATTCTCGTTGGGTGGGAACGCCCTGCTCAAATTCCTCGGGGAGAGCGGTGATCACGCCCGACGGTACGTAGAGGCCGCCGCCGCGATCTCCGTGCCCTACGATTTGTCCGCGGGGGCCGATTACCTGGATCGGCCTTCGGGACGCATCTACATGTGGTTTCTCCTGCGCAAACTCCAGCGCAAGGTTCGAGCCAAACTGCAGGTGATGCCACCGGAGGTCGACACCTCGCGGGCATTGTCTGCCACGACGTTTCGTGAATTCGACGATGCGGCGACCGCTCCGCTTCACAAGTTCGAGGGCGCCGAAGACTACTATCGGCGGTCCAGCTCGGCTCAGTATGTCACCCGTATCCGAATTCCAACGTTGCTATTGCAATCCACCGACGACCCCTTTCAGCCTGGTCGGTGCGTGCCGGTGGAGGCGTTCCGCGACAATGAGCATATCCTGTCGGCGGTCATGGAGAACGGCGGTCACGTCGGATTCGTTGCGCGGAGCTTGCCCTGGAAACCGGTTTTTTGGGCCGAGCGCGAGATGGCGAGGTTTATGCGGGCGATGCTCAATGGTAAGACGTGAGAGGTGAGAAGTGAGAAGGCCTGCTGAATAGCCAATATTCAAGATTCAAGATTCGATATTCACCGGGCCT
>JAPULP010000353.1 GCA_027294815.1 Gemmatimonadota bacterium
GGCGAACTTCGTGGATGAGCTGAGCGACGGCCTCATCGACGCGCACCTCGAGCACGGCCCCAAGGTGCCCGTGGTCCAATCGGCGATGCACATCCATCCGATCAACGGCGCCGTCCATCAGGTGAAGGCCGAAGCAACCGCGTTCGGACACCGCGACGCCAACTTCGCCACGGTCATCGCCGGCATGTGGCCCGAGCCCAAGGACAACGAGGCCAACATCAAGTGGGTGCGGGACTACTACGAGGCCACAGCACCGTTCTCGCGCGATGGCGGCTACATCAACTTCCAGTCGGCCGAAGACGCGGACAACGCCGAGAAAAACTACGGCGCCACTTACACGCGGCTCGCCGACATCAAGAAGAAGTACGACCCGGACAACCTCTTCCGGATGAACCAGAACATCAAGCCGACTGCCTAGTCCGCCAGCCCGAGGGGGGCAGGCGGGCAGATGAATATTCAACATTGAACAAGGGAGACCTTATGGAATTCCTGCTGCACGTCCTCGTCACCGCCGGCTTGCTGTTACTCGTCGCCCATTGGGTCAAAGGGTTCGCGATTCAGAGCGGGAAAATCGCGCTATGGAGCGCGTTGGTGTTGGGGCTGGCCAACGGCATCGTGAAGCCGGTACTGGTTTTCTTCACGCTTCCCCTCACCGTCATCACGCTCGGTTTGTTCTTGATCGTGATCAACGCGGCGATGCTGAAGCTCGCGGCGGCGATCGTGAAGGGCTTCGATATCAAGGGGTTTCGTCCGGCCCTGCTCGGTAGCGTGCTGTTGACCTTGTTGAACCTGGCGGTGTCGGCGGTGTTTGGGATTTAGGACGGTGACAGAATATCCCAAAGAAAACCCCGGGCTTTCGCCCGGGGCCCACTCCAACATTTACCCGAGTCGGTGACTCAGGACACCCCCGGCCGCCGCTTCCGCAACATGAACAACCCTTCCGCCCCACTGGTCACGATGATCGTGCCGCTCTCGAAGAACGGATAGTTACTCCACGAGCCGTCGAACCCCGGGGCGTCCTCGGTCCACGGGACCGTATCGAAGTACCCCACCTGAACCGGATTCGCCGGATCGCTGATGTCGAGAATGCGCAAACCGCTGACATAGTTCGACTGGTACATCAGGTTGCCGCGAATGTAGAGATTGTGGTCGCTCGACCGATTCTCTGATATGTACTCCCCGAAAAGAATCGGGTCATCGATATCCTCGATGTCCCAAATCAACGTCCGTGTCCCCTCGACGAGGCCGCTGATCTCGTCTCCCTCGTCGTTCATGTAGAAATACCGGTGATCGTCGGTCAGCCAGCCCTGGTGAGAGTACGCCACGTTGGGATACGAGGCATGACTCACCGCGACCGGATTGTCCTTGTCGGTCACGTCCGCGATGCTGAGCGCGGTTTCGTTGGACCCAAAGCAGATTTCCTTGCCGCGATAATCCCCGTCGGGACCGTTGTAGACCACACACTGCGCGTCGTGAGAGTATCCGGTGCCCGATTGGCCAGTCAACGGATCGGCAAAACACCCAGCAAACGTGGGATCGCTTGGATCTTGGATGTTGATCATGTGCAACCCGCCGCCGCACGTCTCACCACCGCCACCGCTACCCACCGCAAACGCATACCCGGTCTCTTCATTGATCACCATATTGTGCGCGCTGAAGATACCGTCGTAGTGCGCCGTCTCGGCGAACGTCACCGGCGCATTGCGCACGTCGCGGAGTTGTGTGAGATCGAACACCTGCATCCCATGGGCACTCGCGTTGTCGGAAACGATGAACGCGTGATCGTTGTAGACCTTGATGTCACGCCAACTGCTTCCCGGCGCATCAGCTGTTTTCGGCAGCGTGCCGAGGAATTGCGGATTCACCGCATCGGTGACATCCACAAACGCGGTGGCGTCGGTTAGCCCGACCAACGCGTACTCGTGTCCGGTTTCGGGATCCGTCCAGCCCCACACGTCGTTTGTCCTCACACCACGGCCGCCGCCGATGGACGCCACCGGTAAGAAGGACACCATGTCGACATCGTTACAACCAAACTCGGAAGCCTCGCCCTGCGTACATTCGACTTCCCCACCCACCACCGGATCGAGCCCTTCCACTTCGGCCCAAACTTTGTCGGCCGTGCTCCAGCGCGCTCCTCTGCGCGCCAGGATCACCGCCGTTCCCATGCCGTAGTCGTCGCCGGTTGCACCACCGACCGCCAGGTCGCCGGCTACCGACAGGGTGCTCGCGAACTGACCGCGCATTTTTAGGCCAGATACGGCAAGCTTGTTGGAACCGATCCACTCGCCATCGGCGCTGCGCCGGAAGCGATACACGCCACCCGTGAACGTTGACACACCCGAAGCACCAACCCAAACGTCGTTGCCGTCGGACGTAATGGTCGTACCGAAAAAGCTCCCTGGACCGGCGTCGAACGCCGCCAGACGGGAGTCCTGCGACCACTCGCCGGTTTCCGCATCTTGGGCAAACACGTACACGCTCGCAGGGACTTGAAAGTTTCCGGGAGCACCGACGAACGCGAGCCCGTCGTGGATGGCTACCGCGGAGCCGAACTGCGAGTTCGGAACGAGTCCGGCAACGTCAAGCTTTGCCTCCTCGACCCATTGGTTTCCTTCGCGCCGGAGAACATACGCGGCCCCGGTGTTCTCGTTCTTCCGCGAGGCGCCGATCACCGCCAAGTCACCTTCGACAGCGATGCTCCTCCCGAACCAATCGTTCTCCGCTGCGTCGGACGCCGTGAGCGTGCCGTCGCGTTGCCACGATCCATTGGGTTGACGCCGGTATGCGAATACCCCACCGCGGCTACCCTCATATCCCCATGCGGAGATCATCGCCACGTCGTCGGTCATCGCGATCACGCGGCCGAACGCGTCACCCGGCGAAAGCTCGGCCGGCTGCAATCTGGCCGTTTCCCGCCACGTCCCCGAACCGTCCTTCGTGAAGACGTAGGCGGCGCCGGTGGTCTCGTTCACGACCGTGGCGCCGGAGATCATCGTATTCCCCGACCACCCCAGGGCCCGACCAAAATGGTCGCCCACGATGGCGTCAGACGCACGGAGCTGGGCCACCTCCCGCCACTCGCCGCCACTCGGGCGATACACGAACACACTGCCTTCCCGCAGTTCGTTGAGTGGCTCGGCCACGAAGACTTCCCCGTCGCCCGCCGCGACGGCGGTAGCGTATCCCTGGGCGTGGACGACCCCGGGGACGATCGAAACCGCCACGCAACCAGCGGTCAACAATGCGAAACTTTTCATGCCTATGGATTCTCCCGATATCTGGATGGAATTGAACAATATACCTACCTAATACGCCAATCTCGCCCCAGCGTTTCATCATTAGTCGGACAATCGGACAGTCGGAT
>JAPULP010000354.1 GCA_027294815.1 Gemmatimonadota bacterium
ATGGCGACCAACACACCACGTGTTTCGTACCACGGGAGCTTGCGAAAGGCAGTTTCGCCGAAGGTGGCGTACGTCACGCGACCCCGATTGTCTTCCTTGAACACGAGCACGTTGGGTGAGCTTTCTCCATCGAACACCAGCGGCTCCACCTCGACGAAACGATCAGCTCCGAACACCAAGGCGCCGTCGTCGCTGATCCTGACCTTGAGATCTGGCGCGCGGAGGTACTGGAGCTTTTCGAACGTCGCGAGGCTGACCTGTCCAAGGCCACGATACGACCCGACCAGATCCTCCGCCCGAGTGACGACGCCGGGCACAGGTGAACTGTTCGAGACCTCTGCGTCCGACGGGAAGTATCGCGTCAGCAATTGCCCGAACACCGCTCCCGCGATGCCACGGGCTCCCCGCCCCACCACGAAGAGACCAACTCCGTGGTCGGGAAGGAGATAGAGGCTACTCCGAAAACTCTGATGCATCCCGCCGTGGCCGACGATGCGCTGTTGATTGACCCCCGACGACCCCCAGCCCAGACATCGCCCACCGCGGTGTCGCGGGTGGTGCTGGTAACACTCGATTTGCATCGCCGCCGCCGTACTCGGTGCCAGAATACGGCTATCCCTGAAGACACCGTCACTCAAATGCGCGATCATATAATGCGCCACGTCGAGCGCCGTCGTGGCGAGATCGCTCGACGGCCTCGTATTCGTATCGACGAGATCGTCGGGTAGTGAGTGGAATGGTGTTCGAGGCGTCTTCATGACGAGGTCATCTCGAAGCTCCGGCGGCGGCGCAAAAACCGACCGCGTCATCTCGAGCGGCGTGAAGAGATGCTCGTGCAGGTAGTCCTCGTATGACTGCCCAGAAACGGCCTCGATGACGTGGCCCAGGAGCATGGTGGCACGGTTGGTGTACACGATGACACGGCCCGGCGGCCGTATGCGGGCCGGGACATGGGCAGCAAAGTATTCGCCTAGCGGAACGTGATCGGCATGCGATCGTAGTCCGATTCCGGCATAGTCGTTATCGATCCCGCTCGTGTGTTGCAGCAGTTGCCTGATCGTGATCGGCTCGGCATATGTATCGGGGAGTTGGAACGCCCGGAGATAGGTGTTTACGTCCTCGTCGAGGTCGATGAGTCCCCGGTCGTAGAGTTGCATGATGCCGGTCGCCGTGAATGTCTTGGTGATCGACCCGATGCGGAACATGTGTCGTGCCGGATCGACTGGTACCTGGCCAGCATTGTCGGCGAACCCGTATCCCCGGAGCACGACGATCTCGCCACCGATGACGAGGCTCAACGCCGCCCCCGGCGACTCGACGCGGGCCATGGCGGCTCGCATCAGCGAATCGAGGAAGAGGCGGAGGGCCGTCGTATCGGAAAGGTCAGATGAGATCGCCTCCGGGGGCGCACTCTGGGCCCGGCCGGGTGCGGGGAGGATGCCCAAGAGGATCGCGCATATGCAGAAACGGGTCATGGCGGCTAATCCCTTGCGGTGCCTCGGATTCCCGCACAATATGTCGCCCATCATCACCTTCGACAAGCGCGACGACCTCGATGCACAGACGGCCGACCGCGCGACCGCACTGGAACGCTATGCCAGACACCAAGACTCCCGTTCGCACGGTCGCGATCGTGGGGGCCGGCACCATGGGAAGACGCATTGCCTACGGTTGTGTGATCCAGCGCGTGGAGGCCCGGGTGTACGACGAGATGCCGTCGGCGATCACCGATGCTGTCGGCGCCGTGCGGAGCCTCGTCGCCGAACGCGTTGCTCGGGGGAATTTGGAGGCTCGCGGTGTGGGGGATGCGCAGGCGTGCCTGATACCATGCTCCACCCTCCGCGACTGTGTGGCTCAGGCCGATTGGATTATCGAGACCGTTCCGGAAGATCTCGAACTCAAGCGTCGGGTACTGAATGAGATTCGGCGATTCGCCGCCGAAGATGCCTATATCGCCACCAACAGTTCGTCGATTCCGGGCTCGTGGCTCGCCGAGTCTACCGGGCGGCCCGAACGATTCATCAATATGAACTTTGGCGCGCCGGACCACCTCAAGGTGGAGGTGATGGGACATCCTACCACCGCACCAGAGACCACCGCAGCCGCGCGCGCCTTTCTGCGCCAACTCGGTCTCGTCCCGGTGGTGGCCCAGCGGGAGATTCAGGGCTACCCCACCAACCGGGTATGGCGCGCCGTCAAGAAGGAAGTGCTTCAATTGTTGGATGGCGGCTACAGCACGCCCGAAGACATCGACCGCGGATGGATGCTGGACTGGCACACGCCCATCGGTCCCTGCGGTCTCATGGACGTCGTAGGTCTCGACGTAGTGCGGGACATCGAAATGATCTACTACAACGCGAGCGGTGATCCCTCCGACAAGCCCCCGCAGCTTCTGCACGACATGATCACGGCGGGAAAGCTGGGAGTGAAGTCCGGAGAAGGGTTTTACACCCATCCCAATCCTGCATATGAACGACCGGGATGGTTGACTGGAGACGATTCTTAGTGTTGGGGGCGACTTCGGTGTCGCCTTCGGGAGATGACTATGACCTCGAACAACAATGACCACATCTGGAGATATGCCGACGCGTACGAGTACATGGAGCGAGTGCGAACAGGGATGCCACCGGCCATCATCTGCGTGGCGTGCAATGGGGGCATTCAAGGCAAGGAATCGAACGGCAACCTTCCCGAGTTTGCGGATGAGATCGCCGACTCCGTATCCGACGCGTACCAGGCGGGGGCGTCGATGGTCCACGTGCACGCCCGAGATCCTGAACACATCACTCGGCCCGCGACGACGACCGACGTGTGGCACGACGTCAACAAGAAAATTCGCGAACGCTGTCCGGACATCATCATCAACAACACCACGGGTGGAGGTCCGGATATGACGATGGAGGAGCGGATCTCGTGCCTCGACGCCCAACCCGAGGTCGCGTCGCTCAACCTCACTCCCGACATGAGCCGTTTCAAGATCAAGGCACGTAAGGCTCCGCTGCCAGATCCTCGACCGGAGGTGCTCTACGACGAGTGTCTCCCGTTTTCATACAAGCAGATCAAATGGTTCGCGACCGAGATGCAGAAGCGAAATATCAAGCCGGAGCTCGAGACCTACCACCCTGGCGGCGCGTGGGTCCTGAATTACTTGATCGATGAAAGGTTGATTGACAAGCCGTACTGGGTGCAGACGGTGATGGGCTATCAGACGTCGAGTTGGCCCACCGTGGACAACGTCGTTCACTTGCTCCGCGAGGTTCCCGAGGAATCACTTTGGCTCTGCTCCGGCATCGGGCCGCACCAGCTTCCGATGACGACGCTCGCGGCCGTGCTTGGCGGACACCTGCGAGTTGGCCTCGAAGACAATGTGTACTTCCGCCGGGGCGAGAAGGCCAAGAGCAACGCACAACTGGTCGAGCGGGCGGCACGGATCATCAATGAACTGAACCGTGAGGTCGCTACACCTGCCCAGGCCCGCGACATGCTGGGACTATCCAAGACGCCGACGCAGTACGCCTAGCGAATGGTCCGACTCCCCACGGAACGAGGTGAACTCGGAAAAACGGTGGGCGCGCGGCAGTTCTTCACCCTGTCGTTCGGCACCATCATCGGGGTTGGCTGGGTCATCTACCTCGGTTTGTGGCTCGATGCCTCGGGGCCGCTCGGGGCGATCATTGGCTTCGGCGCCGGCACGCTGCTCATCGCGCTCATTGGGCTCTGCTACGCGGAGATGGCCGCGCTGTTTCCCGTGTCCGGGGGCGAGGTGGCCTACACCTACGCGAATTACGGGCTCTTCGTGTCATTCCTCACGGGATGGCTGCTGGCCTTCATCTACACCTCGGTCACGTCGTGGGAAGCGATTTCGCTGGGGCTGATCGCCGAGAACCTCATTCCCGGCATCCAAGGCCGCGTGCTCTATGAGTTTGCCGGAGAGCCCGTTTATCTCGGCGGGTTGCTCCTGGGACTACTGGTCATGGCTTTCTTCGTGGTGCTGAACTACCGCGGCGTGAAGTGGGCGACGATGGTGCAGGAGTACATGATGTACGTGTTCTTCCTGGTGTGCATCGTGTTCATCGGCGCGGCGATCATCTTGGGCGACGTCGCCAACCTCCAGCCAGCCTTCCGGCGGAGTGAGACCGGGTCGATCTGGCCGGCGATCCTCGCGACCTTCATCACCGCACCCTATTTCCTCGCCGGATTCGACACAATCCCCCAAGTCATGGAGGAGAGGTCTCCCAACACGCCCGTTAAGCTCGCGGCGCTCATGATCGTCATCGGTGTTGTGGCCGCGGGCGTGTTCTACTGCGTCGTGATCTTTGCCTCGTCCATGATAATGCCGTGGGAGCAACTCCTCGAGATGGGTGAGCTCCCCGCCGCCGCCGCGTTCGAAGCGGCCTTGGGCTCCAAATTCCTCGGCAAGCTCATCGTGTTCGCCGCCCTGATCGGCATTCTCACGACCTGGAACGCGGTACTCATCGCCGCGTCGCGAGTGTTCTTCGCCCTGTCCCGAGCATGGATGATCCCGCCCCTCTTCTCGAGAGTCCACCCAAAATTCGGCTCGCCCACGAGTGCCGTCCTGCTGGTCGCGTTCATCGGGGGGGCCGGCGTCTTCTTGGGCCGGGGCGGCATCGGCCCGATCGTAAACATGGCGACCATGGGCTTCGCCATCGTGTTCAGCCTCGTGTGCATCGGCACGATCCGACTCCGCGTGACACGCCCCGACGCCAACCGACCGTACCGGGTACCGGGGGGAATGATCGTGATCGGCCTCGCCACTCTCGGCGCGCTGGCCTTCCTGCTCCTCACCATTCGAGACCTCTGGGTCAACTCAGTGGGATTTCCACTCGAGTGGATCATCCTCCTAAGCGGCTTGGCCGTGGGGCTCATCTTCTGGTTCGTCGGGGCCAAGCCGAGAGCCGAGGTGTCCGAAGTCGAGCGGCGTGCGCTCATCTTCGGATCCGAATCCGAGGATCGGTGACGCGATGACGGAATCCATGGTCCATACGGTCGCGGTGGTGGGAACCGGCGTCATCGGTCGGAGCTGGGCCCAGCTCTTTGCTCGGAAAGGTTGTGAGACTCGGCTGTACGATCGTGATCCAGAACAGTTGGCAAAGGCCGTGTCGTGGATCGACGAAGATCTCGAGCACCGAACCGTGGAGGGAGAGTTTGCAGCCGATGTCGTGGCGGCAATGCGATCTCGCATCTCTTTACACGATTCGTTGCATCTGGCGGTCCAAGGAGCAGACTATGTCCAAGAGAGTGGACCGGAACAGCTCGAGGTGAAGCAAGCGTTGTATCGCGAGCTGGATATGGCCGCAGCTCCCGCGGCGATTCTGGCAAGCAGCACCTCCGCACTCGATATGACAGCGATCGCCGAAGGACTCGAGGGGGCGGGGCGCTGTATCGTTGCCCATCCTACTAACCCACCCCACGTCATCCCCGTTGTGGAGATTCTTCCCGGCAAAGGGACGACCGACGACGTCTTGCGTCAGACCTGCACGTTCATGAAGCGGATAGGGCAGACGCCGGTGGTGCTCTCAGAGTACGTGCCCGGCTTCTTGCTCAATCGGATGCAGGCAGCACTTATCCGAGAGGCCATGAGTCTCGTGCAGCGCGGCGTCGCCGATGTGGACGCAATAGACGCGGTGATCAGGGACGGGTTGGGTCTACGATGGGCTCTCATGGGCCCATTCGGAGTCGGCGACACGAATGCGGACGGGGGCGTGCGCGATTACTTCACCGGATACCGCGATGCTTACCTGGCGCTGATGGATGACCTTGGCGAGACGCCGGGTATCGACGACGAGTTTGTCGAGCACCTCGGAGTGAAAACTGACCTCATGCAGGGTGGTGCCCCTCGTGCGGAGGTTCTGGCGTGGCGTGATCGGATGGTGGAGAAGATCCGCCGGCTCAAGGCGGAAGATCCCAATCCGGGAAGAGAATGAATGAATGGGTGAAGAAGATTCTGCGGTGCCAGAGACTGCGGATAGGATTCGACCGTGACTACAGCGTCCTCTAGGTCCCCGCATGGTGCGCGGCAAGATGAGGAGTGGGAGCGATTCGTCGCCCAATTGGGCGGCGTACCCCCACGACCGTTTGAAGAACACTGGGATCGCTTCCGGCAAATTTACCGGGATCGGCAAGAATCTGACGGGCCTCCGCTTGCCTGGCAGCCGACTTGCGCGCAAGTCGCACGCTCCAACATCGGTCGGTTGATGCAGCATCTGGGATTCGATGTCTACGCAGACCTCCACCGGTGGTCCGTCAGCGAGCGGGGGAAGTTTTGGAGTGAGGTGATCGAGCACCTCGGTGTGGTCTTCTCGAAGAATCCGAATGAGGTCCTCGATCTAGGGAATGGGGTGAAGGACCCACGGTGGCTGCCGGGTGCCGAGTTCAACTGTGTCGACAGCTGCTTCACTGCGAACGAACGCGGATGAGCGCCTTATCAAGGCACGTTGACCGCACACTTGCGGAGCTGTGTACGTGTCTTCATTGTCACGTACCCTTATACGGTGGCCAACGCTACTGACGAAATCCTCAAGGGTGTTCGAGTAGTCGATCCCTTCTCGAGGGGTGAGGACGATGCTCTACCTCTGCCCGGAGATCTTCTCCATGAAACGCTGCTACCTAGCTGCGACGGTTCCGATCATCCTGACCATCTCGTGCGGGACACCCAAGCCGGCGATCGAGAACAGGGACGCCGACGTCCTGATCGTCGGCGGGGGGATTGCCGGCCTCTCCGCTGCGCAGGAGATCGCTCGAGGTGGTGGCGACGTCCTTGTTGTAGACATGTCTTCGGTCTTCGGCGGTCATGCCGTATCTGCTCACGGAGGTCTGGCGATCGTCGGTAGTCCGGTTCAGGCAGCGGCAGGAGTCGAGGACAGTCCTGACCTCGCCTACAACGATTTCATGAATTGGGGAGAAGACGCCGATGAGCAGTGGGTGCGCTATTACGTGGACCACGCGAAGACGGAAATACACGACTGGGCAGTCGATTTGGGCGTAGAGTTCGATTCGTTATGGCATCTCGCCGGAAACAGCGTCCCGCGCTTTCACAACGTGCGGGGTCGGGGGCTCGGTCTCGTGACACCCATCTACCTGAGCGGCCTGCGGAACAGAGTCCGTTTTGAGTGGAACACCCGCGTCGAAGAGTTGGTGGTCGAGGACGGCAGAGTCGCTGGGGTCCGGGGCACTCATCTCCGAAGCGGGACGCCGCGTGAGTTTCGTGCGCCAATTGTGTTGATCGCGACAGGTGGCTTTCAAAGCAATATCGACAGGGTCCAGGAGCATTGGAATGCCGAATTCGCCTTTCCTGATCGGATTCTGGCCGGGTCCGGATGGAATTCGCAGGGTCTTGGCCTGGATCTCGCCCGACAGGTCAACGCCCAGTTCCACCGGCTCGATCACCAGTGGAACTACGTGACCGGTCTACCCGATCCGCGGTACCCGGACGATAATCGCGGCGTCAACGTTTTGTCGTACCAATCGGTTCGGGTCAATGTTGAAGGCGAGCGGTTCGTAAACGAATGCGCGTCGGCGAAAGAAGCCTTCCCGGCGCTCATGAGACAGCCGACCGGAAGTTATTGGGCCATCCTCGACTCCAAGGTAAGAGAGGCATTGATCGTTTCCGGTTCGGGTTGGACCGAGGAGAGGATCGAGACGCTCATCTTCGGCAATCCGGATCTCGTAAAAAAAGCCTCGACGGTTGCCCAACTTGCTAGAGAGGCCGGCATTCCCGAAGAAGCACTCGTTGCGACCATCGCTCGTTTCAACGGTTTGGTCGATCGGGGAACCGATTCCGACTTCGGCCGCTTCGCCCCAAGCGATGATCCGCCGCTACCCTGTCAGGAAGTGATGCGTCTCGACGATCCGCCCTTTTATGCGTTGCACCTATATCCTCTGGCAAGAAAGAGCATGGGCGGGATCAAGATCGACATTCAAGGACACGTCCTGGATCAGGAAGGCCGGATTATCCCGGGACTCTACGCAGCCGGTGAGGTGGCCGGTTTCGGTGGGATTAACGGGAAGGCGGGACTGGAAGGGACCTTCCTAGGCCCTTCGATTCTCACCGGACGGGTGTCGGGTCGATCGGCCGTAAACGAATTGAGAGAGTGGGGTGTGATTGGGACCGAGTCCCCGCCTTCGCGCGAAGTCGTGACATCGCAAACTGCACCGGGATCCACCCAGGAAGGATCCGATAGCTCGGCCTGCGCGGTCTGTCACGATCTCGGCGTGCTCGTAGAACTAGCAAGACCGGGTTACTGGCACTTCGAACTCGCTCACCGTTCTGTTCTTCAAGATGGGCAGCAGTGCATCAACTGTCACGAGGATCTCTTCCCCTTCGACGACGAGAACCATCGCGTTGATCCGTTCCGGCGAGCGCAAAGCTGCAAACATTGCCATGGGCTTTAGGCGATAGACTAGCTCGCGGGGAAATGGCGACGCAGGGCCGGGGACTCGCCAACCCGAAGCGCCCGCGTGCGGCGATTTTCGAGTTCGCCACAGTCTCTCTTCAGCGACCTATCCGATGCGCTCGTAGACGGCATGAGTCACGCGCACGATGTCGCCATTTTCATCTAAGCGCACATACTCATTGTTGATGCTGTTGCCGTCTTCAGAGAGCGTGTTGATGATCACCTGAGTGACCCTGCCATTTCGCTTGTTCGAGATCCTCGTGGTTCTATCATTCACGATCTCGACGGCCGTCTCGGCGCCTTCTCGGCCGGTGACGGGACGGAACACCCCGTCGAACATCGTGACGTAGCCCCACTTCGACTCCCGGCCTTGCGAGTTGGTGGATTCGACGGTGATGCGCATGCCGCCGTCCCCATAGGACTCGTAGGTCATGATGTTGACGGAAGGGGGCGGCGCGTCGGACTGCATCTTCCACACGCCGAATCGTGGGTTCGTCGTCTGCCCTGAGGCATCTGCCGTTGCCACTACCAGCGCAGCGGCGGCAAGGAGATTCACTGTCAGATAGCGCTTGCGCATTGGTGAGACTCCCATCAGTTGACTATTTGATCTTTCTTTTAAGCATTCGGATGGGCAGTTGCAAGGGTTTGCTCTTCGTTCATCCGCGCGCGATCTGCGCGTCATCGACAAGTCCTCGATACGCGAAGAGTGCCGGAGTCCCACCGGTGTGTAGGAAGATCGCTGCCGACTGATCGCCCAGGGCGTTCTCTCGGATCGATCCAAGAAAATGTGCGAAGGCCTTGCCCGTGTAGACAGGATCGAGCAGCAGCCCCTCGAGTCGAGCGGCGGTGCGAATCGCGTCCTGCGTCTCCGGCGTCAGGCGACCGTACCCGGGGCCGAGATACTTGTCCGTGACAAGCACGTCTTGGTCACGCACCCGGCGCCCGCAGCCAAGGAGCTTCTCGGTTGCGCGTGCGCATTTCAGCACCCGTTCGGCCTGTGCTGAGGCATCCCGTCTCACACAAACACCGTGCACGGCGACGTCTGCTCGCTCTTGGGCGTGGAAGCCGACCAACAGGCCCGCGTGCGTCTGCGCACTGCCACTCGCGACGATCACGGACCCGAGGTCGACGTCGTGCGCCGACATTTGGGTCAGAATCTCTTCAGCTGCCTCGACATAGGCCAACGCACCGAGCGGCGGGTGATTACCTGCGAGGTGGACGACATACGGTCGCTGCCCTTCGTCGCGAAGGGAATTCGCCAGGTCATCGAGGGAGCGATCCGCGCCCGCCTCGTCTTCGCCCTCTGGATACGTGTGCAACTCCGCGCCCAACACGTGGTCCAGCAGCACATTCCCCGACTCGTGGTATTCGAATCCCATTCCTTTCACTCGATCTTCGAGCTGAATCACACACCGAAGCCCCGTTTTGGCCGCAGCCGCCGCGGTACACCTGACGAAATTGGACTGCACGGCACCGGTAATCAACACGACGGTGGCGTCCGCAGCGAGTGCTTCACCGAAGTAAAACTCCAGTTGGCGTACCTTGTTGCCTCCCATTGCCAGCCCGGTGCAGTCATCTCGTTTCACGAACAGATGAGCTCGTGCCAGCTCTCGGGACAGGTTCGGCAACCGCTCGAGCGGTGTCGGACGGTGCGCGAGGGAGACGCGGGGGAACTGGGAGAGTTGTTGCATGGTCAGGCGATCAGCGTAGTGAGTAACGTGTACACGCCGGTTGCGCCGAGGAGTAGGAGTACCGCGCGGCGGAAAGTGGACTCAGTAACTCGTTGGGATAGCCAATGTCCCAGCTGTGCTCCAACCGCCGCAACAGGCACCAGCACCACTGCCATCATCCAGACTTCACCTTCGATTCCGAACGCCAGCGTTTGGAGAAGCAGCGCTGCAGCGTACGCTACCGCGAAGAACGTCAACGAGATTGCTCGAAGGGTGTCTTTGTCGGCGCCGATCGCCGTGAGGTATAGAAACAACGTCGGTCCCGGCATGCTGAGAGAGATTGTCATCGCACCGGCAAGAACGCCAACTCCAATCGATGATGACGAGCGGTA